>JAHHTE010000030.1 GCA_020024815.1 Mailhella sp. | reverse complement strand
ATATTAGAAAAAATAGGTTAACTGATTAAGGTAGTATATCTTATTTATTCTATTTAATGTATTATAAAAAAGTGAAAATTATACTTCAAAATTGTATATGGTTAATTTTTGTGTTGCGAGTAATTTTTCATACCAAGCAGAATTATTAAAGTAACTTTTAAAATCATTTATGCGATATTGTTTAGCATTTTCTAAGAGTTTTTTATTTTCATTTATTTTTGTAATAAGATTTTCAAATGTATTTTGATTTGTTGTTTTTTGATTAAGTGAATTTAGTAATTCATTATTGTGTTCACAAAAACAAAGACAAAGAGCTTGCATACAAATAATAATTGCTTGGTCAATTTTATTTTGTTTAATAAGATTGTTAATGAGTATTTGGTATCCATCATGCCAAAAAGGTTCTTGTTTAAGGAGTTCATGGCAAAGATTATCAGAATAATTTTGCATAATATAAGAGTTATATTTATCGTTTTGTTCTTGTGGTAATCGAACATAATCAAAAAAATCTTTTGTTAATGCTGGGGTATATCCATCTTGAGCATACAATAAATGTGCATCACGGATAATAGTATTTCTTTTAAATAATAAATTAGAATTATGATGTTGTTGGCTTGCTCTATTTGGGGTTTGGCTTTCATGGTGATAAATAATACTATCTGTTATAACTTCAGATGATTGTCCATTTTTTAAATATGTACAACATAGATCTATATCTTCAAATCCATTTTTATATTCTTCATAAAAACAACCGTATTGAAAAAATTCTTGTGTTCTACATAATAAAGCAGCACCTGTTATTGCTTTAAATTTTCGTGTTTTTATAGCAGCATGATTGAATGGAAAATGGGAATAAATATGGCGTAAATGTCCTAAAATTGTTGTAACTACGCCACAGTGCTGAACTGTATTATCTGGATATAATAATAAAGGTCCTACTAAACCTACACGAGGTTTTTCTAATGCTTTGAGTAAAGGTGGGAGCCAGTTTTCTGTTACAAGAGTATCATTATTTAAAAAGAATAAATAGTTATGATTATCTTTTTTTGCTTCTAATGCACCTTGATTGCAGGCAATGGCAAATCCATAATTTTCTTGATTTTTTATATAGGTGAAATTTTTTTTGCCAAATAATTCATATCCTATTTTTTCAGCATAAGTTGAGGTATTGTCTGTGGAGGCATTATCAATTAAATAGATATGAGTGTCATAATTTGATGTATGTTTTGCTAATGAATTTAAACAAGGTAATGTCATTTGCTCCCATAAATTATATACAGGAATAATTATAGCTACACTCATGTTATACCTCATTATAAGAAAATGAATACGTTATTTTTTCTTATGAAGAAGAAATATTTTTTTTTGAATGGAGCCACAATATATATATATATATAGTGTCAAGGACTTTTTTTGAGAGGAGAATTTTTGAAAAAGTTCCTCTCTCAAATTTTCTCCTCAAAACTTTTTAATCTAAACTTTCTTTTTCATGCAAAAGAGATATTACTTTTTCTAAGATAGAAAAAGTAATATTGTTAATAAAGATAATTATGTTATTATTTATTAAAAGTAGGGAGTAAAGCTAGTTACTGAAAGAGTTGAACTAGGGAATTTCTTAGATTTATAATAGTAGCTGTTGGTGAAAATGTGTTTTGATAATATTATAATAAAATAGGAATAATAACTAAAAAAAATAACTAGTTGTAATGTAAGAGCAATAAAAAAACACTTATAGTTACTATATGAAAATAAATAATTTGTAATTTTTAGGGAGAAAATGCTTTTTGTTAATATTAAAACATAGGCAAATTTATTGAAAAAATTTTTCAATAAATTTGCCTGATTGAGGGGGTATGGGGGAAATCATTTCCCCCATGAAAAAAGAAAAAATTAATTATCATCGCCAACAGATAGGGCAGCAAGAAATGCTTCTTGTGGCAATTCTACGTTACCCATACGTTTCATACGTTTTTTCCCTTCTTTTTGTTTTTCAAGAAGTTTACGTTTACGTGTAATATCACCACCATAACATTTTGCTGTAACGTTTTTACGGAAAGCTGAAACTGTTTCACGTGCAATAATTTTTTGTCCTATTGCTGCTTGAATTGCTACTTCAAAAAGTTGTCGTGGTATTGTTTTTTTGAGTTTTTGGGCTAAATTTCTACCATAATAATAGGCTTTTTCACGGTGAACAATAACAGCTAATGCGTCAACAGGCTCACCATTTAGCATAATATCCAATTTTACAAGATCAGAAGCTCTATAATCAATGGGTTCATAGTCCATAGAAGCATAGCCTTTTGTGCCTGATTTTAGTTTATCAAAGAAATCATAAACAATTTCGGCAAAAGGTAATTCATAGGTAATAACAACACGAGCAGAAGTTAAATAGCCCATGTTTTTTTGAATACCACGTTTTTCTTCACAAAGTTTAAAAACATTTCCAACAAATTCTTGAGGAACGTGAATATCCATTTTTACATAAGGTTCGTAAAGTGTTTCAATTTTGCCGGCATCAGGTAATTTTGAGGGGTTGTCAATATTTAGTTCTGCACCGTCTGTTGTTTTTACCTTATAAATTACTGATGGGGCAGTAGCGATAAGTTCTACTTGGAACTCACGTTCTAAACGTTCTTGAATAATTTCCATGTGTAAAAGACCTAAAAATCCACAACGGAAACCAAATCCAAGAGCTTGTGAGGTTTCTGGTTCAAAAGAAAAAGCAGCATCATTTAATTGTAATTTTTCTAATGCTGTTTTTAAATTTTCATAATCAGCTGAATCTGTTGGATATAATCCACAGAAAACCATTGATTGAACTTCTTTAAAACCGGGAACAGCTTCATGGGCTGGATTATTGGAAAGGGTAATAGTATCCCCAACTCTAGCATCACCAAGTTCTTTTATATTACCACATAAAAATCCTACTTCACCAGCTCCAAGTTCTGGCATATCGCGTGGAGTTGGTGAAAATACCCCAAGTCGAATAACTTCGTATTCTTTACCTGTTGCCATAAGACGGACTTTATCGCCTTTTTTGATTTTTCCGTCCATAATTCTAAATAAAACAACAACACCTTGATAAGAATCATACCAAGAATCAAAAATTAGAGCTTTTAATGGTGCATTTAAATCACCAGTTGGAGCAGGAAGTCTATGCACTATGGCATCAAGTACTTTATCAATATTAAGACCTGTTTTTGCTGAAACTGGGACAGCATCAGTACAATCAAGACCAATACTTTCTTCAATTTCTTCTTTTACTCGGTCAACATCTGCACTTGGTAAGTCCATTTTATTGAGAACTGGAACTATTTCATGGTTATGGTCAAGAGCCAAGTAAACGTTGGCAAGAGTTTGTGCTTCAACACCTTGAGTCGCGTCAACAACAAGTAAAGCTCCATCACAAGCAGCTAAAGAACGTGAAACTTCATAGTTAAAGTCAACGTGTCCGGGAGTATCAATAAGATTTAAAATATACTCTTTTCCGTCTTTATCTTTGTATGGAATACGAACAGTTTGGGCTTTAATTGTAATACCACGTTCTCTTTCAAGATCCATATTATCAAGATATTGATCTTTTTTTTCACGATCGCTTACAAGGTCGGTAAATTCTAAAATTCTATCTGCAAGAGTTGATTTACCATGATCGATATGTGCAATAATGGAAAAATTTCTAATATGTTCTAAATTTGAGTTTGCCATAAGTTTTTATTTTGCTTTACCAAAGCCAGGTATATAGAGCTTACGCTCAAGAAGGTTAAGAAGCCACGTTGCCACAGTTACTAAAAATAAATAATAACACCCTGCTATAAGGTATACTTCAGTAGGTTTAAATGTTCTTGAAACTAAAATTTTAGCTTCACCAGTTAGTTCAATATGCGTTACAAGATAAGCAAGAGAACTGTATTTTATAAGGTATATTATTTCATTTCCACAACCGGGAATTGCTTTTCTAAACGCTTGAGGAACAATAATAGACCATATAATTTGAAATTTTGTCATGCCAAGAGCTTGTCCTGCTTTTATTTGTCCTTGTTTAATAGATAATAAAGCACCTCGAATATATTCTGATTGATATGCTCCTGTGCAGAAAATAAAACCTAAAAGTGCTGCTTGATAGGGATCAAGATAAAGTTTTAAATAAGGAATATTGGGCAAACCAAAATATAAAATCATAAGTTGAATAGTTAATGGTACACCACGAATAATGGCAACAAAACTATCAGCAATTTTTTTTATCCAGTTTGCACCAAAAACACGAAGAACTCCCATTAATATCCCAAAAGCACCACCAATAAGAGAAGCTGGAATAATGAGCCATAAACTTTCAATCATTCCATCTGTAAGTTTTGGGATAATTCTTTCAGTATAAAAGGCTAAATCTAAAAATTCCACGATATTATCCTAATACAGTACAGCTATCTTTTAAGTTGTTGAGTTTGGAACAAAAATCAAGGGTCCGTGTTTTTGCTCCTTCTGCAAGTAATACTTTAGGTGAGTTTTGTTCTATAATAACACCATGTTCCATAAAAAGAACTTCTGTTGCTAAAGAACGTACAAAATCCATTTGGTGAGTTGCCATAATCATAGGCATACCATTTTTTGCTAAATCATTAATAACAAGTAAAACTTCTCCAACAAGTTCAGGGTCTAAAGCACTTGTTGGTTCATCTAATAAAAGAATTTTAGGATCCATAGCTAAAGCACGTGCAATAGCAACACGTTGTTTTTGTCCACCAGATAATTGAGCTGGATATAATCCTGCACGATTTGCAAGACCTACACGTTCAAGTTCTTTTCTTGCTCTTTTTTGAGCGTCAGCTTTGGATAATTTATGAACTTTTATTAGTGCAAGGCAGACATTTTCTAATGCAGTTAAGTGATCAAAAAGATTAAAATCTTGAAAAATCATGCCTACATTTTGTCGTAAATGGCAAAGTTCTGCATTGTTATTTGTATTGATTTTTTTTCCTTCAAGATAAATTTCGCCTTGATCAGGAGCAATAAGGTGATTTATGCATTGTAAAAGGGTACTTTTACCTGCTCCAGAAGGTCCAATTAATACTTTTAAATCACCAGCATTCATATCTAATGAAATGTTATCTAAAATTTTTCTGCTTCCTAAGGTTACAGAAATATTTTTTGCACTTAGTAGTGTAGTCATAATATATCCTAATAACTATTTGATTATACAGAAAGTGTATAACCAGGAATAGCATATTTTTTTTCTATAAAACGTAAAATTTTAATACCAATAAGGGTAATGAGAAAATATAAAAAGCCTGCAACAATAAAAAGAGAAAGATGATGATATGTTCTTGCTGCTACAAAATGTGTACGAGCCATAATTTCTGTTGCACCAACAGCAAAGCAAAGGGTAGAGTCTTTTAGAAGAATAGAATATTCATTAGACCAACCAGGTATGGAAAGTCGTAATGCTTGAGGTAAAATAATACTTTTTATTATTTGAAAGTTTGACATTCCAAGAGCACAGCCAGCTTTGAATTGTCCTAAAGGAAGTGATTGGATAGAACCTCTAAAAATTTGTGATTGATAAGCTGAACTTGTTAAGCCGAGAACTAATCCAGAAGCAGTCAAGGCATCAAGATTAAATCCTATGAAAAGTCCAAAGTAAAAAAGAAACAATAATAATAAAATAGGAACACCACGAAAAAACCAAACATAAAGAGCTACAAGTTGACGAATAAAACGGTTACCATAAACTTGTAAAATAGCTAAAGGAACACCAATACAAAAACCAAGTGAAAGAGCTCCTAAAACAAGCAAGACAGTTGTATATGTTCCTTCTAAAATATAAGGAAGATTGATAAGTATAGTTTTTATTGTTTCCACGTATAATCCAATTTATTTTAAATAAAAATGGCAAAAACAAAAGTTTTGCTCATAAGGGGAATATGACCGTACCTATAAAGTTAAGGTACGGTCAAAAAAGATTTATTTTGCGTTTAAATATTTAACATGCAATTCTTGCCAATATGGATCTTTTTTAAGAAGAACATAGCCATCATTGATAAGTTTTAATAATTCTGCATTATCTTTATTTACAGCAACACCAAACTCATCACCATCAGCATAAGTGCCAATAATTTTAATAGCTTTGCCATTTTTAATAGCATCTTCAGCAGGAGCACTATCAATAGCAATAGCATCAATACGTTCATTTAAAAGGTCTTCAACACTCATAGGAGGTGAATCATAAAGACGTAAAGTAATAGCTAAATCTTCGTTATCAATACGAGTTTGTAAAAGGTCGTGTTCATTAGTACCACGTTGAACACCAAGTTTATATTTACCTTTAAAAAGTTCTTCGATAGTAAGAGTAGAATCAGTATTTACAGCAATATATTTTTTGATTGAGTAATAAGGTTCAGAAAAATTAACAGCCATTTTTCTTTCAGGGGACATACTCATACCAGAACAAATCATATCAATTTTTTTTGCTTGTAAAGCTGGGATAATACCGTCCCAGTTAATTGGCATATGTTGAACTTCAAAACCCATTTTTTTTGCAATCCAATTCATTGCATCAACGTCAAAACCTGTAGGTTTTCCATCTTCGCCAATAAATGCAAAAGGAGGATAGTTAGCATCAATACCATTAATGTAGGTTTTTGCTTGTGCTGTGGAAGCAAACAAGAGCAAAAAGGCAATTACCAATGAGGAAAAGCGTTTCATAAAAGCTCCTAAGAATAAGGTTAAAAAAAGTTCAACATTGTTTAAATTTTTGTGTATTTTAAACGTTGTTAGTATATATGAAAGTTCTTGTCAATGCAACTTGTTTATTTTATACTTTCGTAAATCTTTTTAGAGTTGGAGAATAACAATTATGAAACAATTACAAAGTCTTTTACGACGTTTTCCTTTGTTAATCGCAAGCTTAGTGCTTTGTATTGTGGCGTTATTTTCTGATTATGAAAAAAAATCAGACGGACTTGGTCTTGAAAATATGTTGCCAGTCATGGAACATGAAGATGGTTTTACTCATGGTAAAGTAAAAGTTCGTAAGGTTTTTGATGGAGATACTGTTAACGTTCAAGATGCTAATGGAAAAATTTATAAAGTTCGTTTATATGGGATAGATGCTCCAGAAAAAGGACAACCTTTTGCTAATAAAGCACGAGAATTTGTTTATTATGAAACGAAAAATAAAGAGTTTACAATAGAAATACATGATGTGGATAAATATAAACGTCAAGTTGTTGTTTTATATGATGAAAATGGAATTTCTTTGCAAGAAAAAATTTTAGAAAATGGCTATGCTTGGGTTCATCCTTATTTTTGTCATGATGTAATGATTTGTCCTGGTTATGAAAAGGCAGAATACGAAGCTCGAGAAGAAAAATTAGGCTTATGGCAAGAAAGATCCCCTGAAGCACCTTGGGAATTTAAAAAAAGAAATAGATAAATTTTTTGTATGAGAAATGATTTTCTTTTATGTTTTTTTGAGAGGGGAACTTTTGAAAAAGTTCCCCTCTCAAGCTCTTCCCTCAAAACTTTTTAATTCAAAAACTCTTTTGCGTGCAAAAGAGTTTTTTTGGGTGGTTAAATTATTTATTATTAATAAAAGATATAAAAGTAATTTTTATAAAATACTTTTGATTAAAAAGTTTCACTCTTTAAAATTGAAGAAGAATATGACTTGTTGGAAGACTATAAAACGAGAGATTTTTTTCAATGAGTTATCACAGTTTGTTAACTGAAAATGACCTTATATTAGCTGTTGGCAAGAATAAGCTTTGTGGATAGCGACAAGGAGGGGAGTTTAATAATGTATAACTGTTCGCTGCTTTTATCTGTTATTTTTTTATTGTAATAGCTAAAACACTGATAAGAGTATAGGTGAATTTCTCTTTTGTTTGAATAAGAATAAAGTCTAAGATGAGATAAAATAAATTAATTGAGACAAATTACTTCCAAAAATAGGTTAAAATGGAAATTATTATTTTTATAAAGGAAGTTTTTTATTGGGAGTTATTATATTATAAAAAAGTTCAAGAGATTATCTATTGAACTTTTTTTAAAAATAAAATGGTGCCGAAAAGGAGATTCGAACTCCCAAGCATTACTGCACTGGAATCTGAAACCAGCGTGTCTACCAATTCCACCATTTCGGCAAAGAGAAAAATAAATGTGAGCATATATCATACTCACATTTATTGAAAATTTATCCTCTTGTATCAATAATAAATCCATTACTACCAGCCAAAAAACTTGCAGGTGGTTGGCTTGATAAAAAAGTTTTAGTTTCTTTATAATTTGTTGTTGTAATTTCGTTTGGTTTTAGGGAAGGAGTAAGGACTCTTGAAGGATCACGAGTTTCTGGGTTAATAAGTTTATATACAAAGGAAGTAAATGATTCACTACTACCTTCCATCATAACAAAGGTATTGTATTCATCTTCATAAGGATATGTATAACTTTCAGGTGAACTATATCCAATAGCAACTGGTTGAAATTTAGTTTTTTCATTTAAAAGGTTATGTGAGTTATAATTTCTAACTTGAACAACTTCACTTACAACAGCACTTGCCATATCGTTATATTGACTAAAACTCATACCTTTCTCCTTTTTAACTAAAATACTTCAAAGAAAAAGAAAAGTAAAGCAAATAAAAAGCCACTCATTGAGTGGCTTTTTATTTAATTTTCTGTTTGAGCTGGTGTGAAAGCACTACTTGTCGCTATTTTTTTTGTATTCATAAGTTCTTCTAGAATTTCAAGACTTATGAGATTATTAAGATCTAAAAGGATAAGTAATCCTTTTTCAAGTTTGCTAACACCACGAATATAGTTTGAACCTTCACCATTTACAACTGGTGGTGCTGGTTCAATAGCTGATTCATGAATACGAATAACTTCACATACAGCATCAACAATAAACCCAACAGTAAAATCATGTGTATGCACAACGATAATTCGAGTTTCACTATTATAGGGAATTGATGGAAGTTTGAAACGTTTACGCATATCAATAATAGGAATAACTTCACCACGTAAATCAATAACGCCTTTTACAAAATTTGGTGCTGATGGCACTATTGCTATTGGTAACATGCGAATAATTTCTTGAACTTGGAGAATATCAATACCAAATTCTTCATCACTAACTTTAAAAGATACCAATTGAGCAAGGTGACTATCACTGTTTGCTGCAAAATTTAATTGTTGACTCATAGCTAATCCAATTTTTTTGGTTTTAAAATTATAAATTATATCGACATAAAAATTTATTTCTTTAGAAAAGATACTATAAAAATTAATGAGTTTCAACTAATTTATTTAGGTCATTATTTTTCTTTTTATAAAATCTATATTTCTTTTTTTTCTTTTTTGGTTTTTCATCTATAAAGTTAGGACTATCTTCTAATTGGATAAGGTTGTTGTATAAAAGTAAACCTAACCATGCATCAGTTGCTGCATATTGTATTTGATTATGACTAAGGGTATCAGCTGCCCAGTTAGAACATTGAGCTCCTTTATTTACTTTATATCCAAGAAGATTAGCACAAATAGTTCTCAAGCCTTGTGCTTTTAAACCTTTTTGATTAGCAAGTTTAGCAAGGTCAATAAGACCATTATTTTGTAATTGGCAAATTCTTGATAAATTTCTATAATCTTCGTGAATTGCAACACCAATTTTATAGATATGTTCATCGGATAATAGTTCAACAAGTTCTTGTGTAAAATCAACATGTTTTAATTGAATGAGATATACTTTTTTATCAGAAGCTAATTGAATAAGTGATGGTAGATGCATAGCACCTTTCGTAAATTTTGGGCGTGTTTCTGTATCAAAACCAAGAAAAGAAGATTTTTTTAATTCACTTATAGCACGCTGCAATTCTTCATTGGTTCTGATAAGCATAATTTCTCCTTCATATAAGATAGTAGGAAGGAGATTTATTTCTTCTTTTGTAAGTAATGGTTTGTCTTCATTATATTTAGTCATGTTAATTAACTTTTTTTAAATTTTTTCTATATTCTCTAACGGCATTATTATGATCGCGTAAATTAGTAGAAAAGGTATGATTAGCTCCAATTCCAGTAGCAACAAAGAAAATATAATTATGTTTTTCTGGTTCTAATGCTGCTTTAATGGCAGAAAAGGAAGGTGAACATATTGGGCTAGGTGGTAAGCCAAGATGTTGATAAGTATTATAAGGATTTTTTTTATCTTGTAAATGCTTTGTAAGAAGTTGTCCTTTATAATTTTGACCAAGTCCATAAATAACAGTTGGATCAGCTTGTAGGATCATATTTTTGTTAAGTCTATTATAATAAACTCCTGCAACTCTAGGGCGTTCATATTCAAGCCTTGTTTCTTTTTCAACAATGGAAGCAAGAGTTAATAATTCATTTAATTTTTGAGGAGAATTAAGTATAGTAATATAGTTTTTATTTTCTTTTAATGTTGTTGTTTTTAGATAAAATGTATCAATAAGTCTTGATGCTATTTTATAAGCATCTTTTTCTGTTATATTTTTGGGCTTTGGAAGAAGGTAGGTATCAGGATATAAATATCCTTCTGCGTTTTGGAAAGGAATATTTTTTTTATGTAAAAATTCTTTATCAAAAATTGCTTTTTTAAAATCTGTTGCATAACAAAAGCCTTGATTTTCTAAAAGTTTTGCTACTTCCCACCATGGTAAACCTTCTCTTATTGTAATTTTATAAAGCAGACTTGAACCTGTTGTAAGTTCTTGTAATATTTTATGAGGTGTCCATGCAGGACTAAGAAGAAAAGTACCTGCTTGTATTTTATTTCCTTGTTTTTTTATACGAGTATATAATTCAAATTTTAATCCATCAGAAATAATACCTTTTTGTTGTAATAAAGCACAAATGGTTCGTAAAGAAGATTTTTCTATTATTTCAACAGGAAAAGCTTTTGCTTCTTTATTAGCAGGAATAGATAAAAAACGCCAAGCTTCAAATCCTAAATAAGCAAAAATACAAAGAAGTATAAGAAAAAGACTTATAAAAATTTTGCATAAAACAGAATTACGTTTGGTTTCCATTATTATTCCTTATTATTAGTAGAATAGAAAATATTTTTTTCAGGAGTATAGGGTAATTTTTGAGGGCAATCAAGAAATGATTTTAAGATTTTGACAGCAGCTTCTTGGTCAACATTTTTTTTTATTTTTTTTGCACTAACACCCATTGCACGCATATCTTGTTCAGCATCAAAACTAGAAAGAAGTTCTTCCATAAAGTAAATGGGAATAGGATAGCGTCTTAAAAGAGAATTTGCAAAATTTTTGACTTGGCTAGTGGTAATACAAGGACTTCCATCTTCATGAAACGGAAGTCCTATAATTAAAGCTGTTGGTTTATGTTTTTCAATAAGGATAGTTAAATTTTCAAAAAATGTTTTTTTTACACTTCTATCAAGGGTACAAAGAGGAAAAACAAAATTGGTTTCAGCATGATATATTGCAAAACCAACTCGTTTTACTCCGTAATCAATAGCAATATAAATATCTTGTTTACTCATAGGAAAAAAATATCTTTAACCTATAAGAAAAGCAAGTTTAAAAATTATACATTGCCCCAGCACTAATGATTAAACCGTGATCTTCGCCAACCATTGGACTATCTGTAATTTCATCACTATAAAAGCTATATTTTGCAAGAGCAAAAAATGTTAAACCATTTTCAGTAAGGAGGCTAGCTTCAACAAAAACAAAAGGAGTTATACTAGCTTCAGGTTCATAGGCAATAACTCCAGAACGTTTTGATTCAGCTAAACTTACACCATAATAATATTGATTTCTTTCTTCGCTTGTAAAGTTGATACCAACACCAGGTGAAAGTGTAAAATTATTAATATAGATAGGTAGCTTATAGAAACCGTCAATGCCAAATCCATCTGCATTACCAAGCACATCCATATATATTTTTGCACCAAATGAACCAAAATTAAAGGTTCTGATATATTGAATATAAGCATCAAGGGAAATATCTCTTTTATCGAGAAATTTAAGTCTAAATTCATCTGTTTTATCTGGGTCAAAAATAAGAGAGCCAGGCATAACACCAAGAGTAAGCTCATGTTCACCTGCATCATCTTTATAAAGATTAAGTCCTAAACTTAATCCTTTGATAAAAAAGTATTTTGTGTCAACTTGTACGGAAGGAAAAGGAAGAATGTAATCATCATGACCTTTGTATGGAGAACGTATCCAAACAAGTCCACCACCTGCACTGTGTGCAAAACTTTCAGAAATAAAACTGAAAGTTATTAAAAGAGTAAAAACAATACAGGATAACTTTTTTAAACTTTTAAACATAAAAAATCCTTTTTTAGTTTGAACATTATACAATATACATCATATAGAAAGGATAATACAAAAAAATTACTGAAAGGAAAAGTCGATTTTTATATTTTGTTAAAAAAATTAAGTAACATAGGATAATTATTATTTTAAAAATTCTAAAGTATTGTTTTGACAATAAGGGATAAACATATTAAAGTATTTATCAATAATTTTATGCTGGAGTATGGAATGGCTAAAATTCAAGCAATAAAAGGTTTTGCAGACCTTTTTGCCGATGAAAGCCGCTTGTTTACCTATTTGGAACAAAGCGCTCGTACAGTTTTTTCTCGTTATGCTTTTACAGAACTTCGTACACCATTAATGGAGTATACAGATTTATTTTGTCGCTCTATTGGTACAGAAACTGATGTAGTACAAAAAGAAATGTATACTTTTGCTGATAGTAAAGGGCGTTCAATGTCTTTACGTCCAGAGGCAACAGCAGGTGTAATGCGTGCTTATGTAGAAAATAATGTTGGGGCAAAAGAGTCTGTAAGTAAGTTTTTTACAACAGGACCTATGTTCCGTCATGAACGACCACAAAAAGGGCGTATGCGTCAATTTCATCAAATAAACTGTGAGTGTATTGGACCAAAAGAACCAGAAGCTGATGCTGAAATGATTAGTATGCTTATGACATTTTTAGCTCATGTAGGTATTTCAAATATTACTTTGCAATTAAATTCTCTTGGTTGTCCAAATTGCAGACCAGCATATAGGGATTTATTAAAATCTTGGCTTAAAAGTTTAGATACAGATCTTTTATGTGAAGATTGTAAAAGAAGAATGGAAACAAACCCACTTCGTGTTCTTGATTGTAAGAATGAACAATGTAAAAAAATAACAAGTGATGCTCCTTTGATGCTTGAACATACTTGTGAAGAATGTTCAACACATTTTAATACTGTAAAATCTTGTTTAGATGCACAAGGTATTTCTTATGAAATTAATCATAGATTAGTGCGTGGGCTTGATTATTATACAAGAACAGCATTTGAAGTTGTTTCAAATAATATAGGAGCACAAGGTTCTATTGCTGGTGGTGGTCGATATGATGGACTTGTTGAGTCTATTGGTGGTTCATCTGTTCCAGGAATAGGTTTTGCCTGTGGAATGGAACGGTTAGCCTTACTTTTACAAGCTCCAGAAGCAAAGAAATTAGATTTTTATATAGCAGTTCTTGATGAAAATTGCCGTCAATATGCTTTTACTGTTGCACAAAATTTACGTAAAGGTGAGCTTTGTGGAACACTTGGCTTTGAGTCAAGAAGTATAAAAAGTGCAATGCGTCAAGCTGATAAATCAGAAGCTCGCTATGCAATTTTGATTGGGTCTTCTGAACTTGAGCAAAATACAGTTATGATAAAAAATATGGAAAACGGTAATCAAGAAGCAGTTTCTTTTGCTAATGCCGTATCCTACATAAAAGAGGAAAAATAATGAGTCAGTCAATGGAAAAACAAAACACAAATTTACAAAAAGAACATGCAGCTTTTATTAAGCCTCTTGGTGATTGGACACGTTCTCATCATTGTGCTGAACTTAATGCTCAAAATGATGGTCAAGAAGTTTGTATTATGGGTTGGGTTCAATATCGCCGAGATCATGGTGGTCTTATTTTCGTTGATCTTCGCGACCGTGAAGGTTTGACTCAAGTTGTATTTAGTCCTGAAATTGCACCTGAAGCACACAAAGATGCACATATTGTACGTAGTGAATATGTTCTTGCTGTAAAAGGTAAAGTACGTCGTCGTCCTGATGGAATGGTTAATCCTAATATGCCAACAGGTGAAATAGAAGTTGTTGTTCTTGATTGGAAGCTTTTAAATACAGCTAAAACACCTCCTTTTCCTATTGAAGATAGAACAGACGCTGGCGAAAATTTACGTTTACAATGGCGTTATTTAGATATTCGTCGTCCTCGTATGACACAAAATTTACGTTTACGCCACAGAATTACTAATTCTGCTCGTAATTATTTAGATGAATTAGGATTTTTAGAAGTTGAAACTCCTATTCTAACTAAATCAACTCCTGAAGGTGCTAGAGACTTTTTAGTTCCAAGTCGTTTAAATCATGGTGAATTTTATGCATTACCACAATCACCACAACAATTTAAACAAATGCTTATGATGAGTGGGCTTGATCGTTATTATCAAGTTGCTCGTTGTTTCCGTGATGAAGATCTTCGTGCTGATCGTCAACCTGAATTTACACAAGTTGATATTGAAATGAGCTATGTAAACGAAGAAGATGTTATGACTATGGCAGAAGGTTTAATGAAACGCATATTTAAAGAAGCTATGGGAATGGAAATTCAAACTCCATTTATCCGTATGCCTTATGATGACGCTATGCGTGATTATGGTGTTGATAAACCTGATACTCGTTTTGATTTGAAATTAAAAGATATTACATCTATTGTTCGTGGCTCTGGATTTAAACTTTTTGCAACAGCTGAACTTGTAAAAGGTATGAAAGTTCCTGGTGGTGAATCAATGTCCCGTAAAGATATTGAAGACCTTACAGAATTTGTAAAAATTTATGGAGCTCAAGGTTTAGCTTGGATTAAAGTACATGAAAATGAATGGCAATCACCTATTACAAAATTCTTTACTGAAGAAGAAAAACAAGCAATTAAAGAAGCTTTAGATTTACAAGTAGGGGATATTGCATTCTTCCAAGCTGGTGCTAAAGATATGGTTAATGCTGCTCTTGGTAATCTTCGTGTACGCTTAGGACAACAACTTAATCTTATTCCTGAGAATACTTGGAATTTCCTTTGGGTTACTGATTTCCCACTTTTTGAATACAGTGAAGAAGAAAAGCGTTATGTTGCTTGCCATCACCCATTTACTGCTGTTAAAGAAGATAGTAAAGCATTAGTTAAAACAGATCCAGCTCATGCAAAAGCACGTGCTTATGATATGGTATTAAATGGTAATGAAATTGGTGGTGGTTCTATTCGTATTCATACTTCTGAAGATCAATTCAATATGTTTGAAGCTCTTGGTTTTACAGAAGAATCTGCTTATGCACAATTTGGCTATTTTATCAATGCATTAGAATATGGTACGCCTCCTCATGGTGGTATTGCTTTTGGTTTAGACCGTGTAACTATGCTTTTAGCTGGGGCAAACTCTATTCGTGATGTTATTGCATTCCCTAAAACACAAAAAGCAACCTGCCTTATGACTAATGCTCCTGATGTGGTAGCACCAACTCAATTGCGTGATCTTGGTTTGCGTTTACGTGAAGAAGCTAAAAAGGCAGAATAAGAGTAAAATATGTTAAGACCCTTAGTTCAATATCCTGACCCACGTCTTACAAAAATTTCTGAACCAGTAGCAGAAATTGATGATTCTGTACGTGAATTGGCTCAAGATATGCTTGATACCCTAAATTCTGTTGGAGGAGTAGGAATTGCAGCACCACAAATCGGTGTTTTACGCCGTGTTGTAATAGTTGATGTAAGCCTTATGAATCCACCAAAAGAAGATGAAGAACCAGGTCCACAAGATTTAAGAGTTGTGGTTAATCCTGTTATTACTGTTCTTGATCCTGCTAAACACATTGAAAATGAAGGCTGTCTTTCTGTTCCCGGTTTTCGTGCAAAAGTTGCTCGTCCAAAACGTGTGGCTATGGATGGACTAGATTTAAACGGTAATCCTATTCATTTTGAAGGTGAAGGATATTTTGGTGCTTGTTTGCAACATGAAACAGATCATTTAGACGGAAAAATTTTCATTGATAGAATTAGTTATTTAAAGCGTTCTATGTATGAAAAGAAAATGAAACGTAAATAAAATAGTATAGTATTTTTTAGGGGGAAAACTTTTTAT
>JAHHTE010000003.1 GCA_020024815.1 Mailhella sp. | reverse complement strand
GGAAATATAATTTAGAAAAATTTTTTTGAATAAATATATAATAGTTAAAAAAAGAGTTACTTTAGTTAAAGCAACTCTTATATGAACATATTGTTTATATTGAAAGTTATTTAATAGCTTTTGCTCCTGCTTTTGCTACATTCATATCTTCATCAACACTGCCACCACTTACGCCAATAGCTCCAATGATAACATTATCCTTTATAATTAATTCACCACCACCAAAAATGCAAAGTCCATCATTAGTAACTTCTATGCCGTAAAGTGATTTATTTGGTTGAGCTTCTTTTGCAAGGGTAGCTGTTGGCATATTGAAAAGGCGAGCTGTTTTTGCTTTTTTAGTTGCAACATCTATACTACCCAAAAAAGCACCGTCCATACGAAGAAAAGCCTTAAGATTTCCTCCAGCGTCAACAATAGCAATATTCATTGGTACACCTTGAGCTTTTGCTTTTACAAGAGCAGCATCAAGAACTTGTTGTGCTTCTTCCATTGTAAGATCTGTTGGAAGTTGGGTTGTAAGAGATTTTGCATGTACAGGATTAACCATGCAAAGAGCGAGTACTAAACTAAGAAAAAAATAACGCATAATAGCCTCCTTTATTTAGGTTATTTTTATATTTTAGGATATAAAAATATGTTAGTTATAATTTATTTTAATAAATACAATTTAGTTATTTTTGAGTAAAATAGGGAAGATTTATGCTCCTTTTTTTTGGGGATAATATTAGAAAAAAGAAGTTAACCAAATAGAAAAATTATTTAATCTTATAAAAAGTATAATTCTTTTATACTAATTTGTCTATAAAAGTGAGAAATAATTTTTATAATCGTAACGTATTTATATTTATAGTATTAGTTATAAAAAAAATCTCTTTGAAAATATCAAAGAGATTTTAATGTATTAGAAAATTTTAGAAAAAATAAATTATTTAACAGTAAGTAAGAGGAAATTTTTCTTTCCGCATTTTACCGTATATTTACCTTTTTTTACAGGAGCATAGGCATCTGTGTATTTTTCATCATTGATGGATAATGCACCTTGTTGAACTAATCGTTTTGCAGCACTTTTGGAATCAGCAACTCCACTTGCAGCAAGGAAGTTGATAGGAGCACTTTCATCTCCTTCTGCACATTCATACTTAGGTGCATCTTCAGGAACGCCACCTTTTGCAAAAACAGCATTAAATCCTTGACGAGCTTCTTCTGCTTTATCTTTACCATGATAGCGTTCTACAATTTCAAAAGCAAGTTCTTCTTTTACTGTTTTAGGGTGTCTTTTTCCTGTTTCTACGTCTTGACGCATTTGTTCAATTTCTTCTAAGCTTTTGCTAGAGATAAGTTCATAATAACGCCACATAAGTTCATCAGATATAGACATTGCTTTACCAAATTGGTCTTTTGGAGATTCAGCAATACCAATATAATTACCGTAAGATTTTGACATTTTTCTTACGCCGTCTAAACCTTCTAGAAGTGGAACAGTAATAATACATTGGGGTTCTTGTCCATAGTGGCTTTGTAATGTTCTACCCATAAGAAGGTTAAAAGTTTGGTCAGTTCCACCCATTTCAACATCAGTTTGAAGAGCAACAGAATCATAAGCTTGTGCTAATGGATAGAAAAATTCATGGATAGCAATAGGACGTTCTTCTTTATAACGTTTTGAAAAATCATCACGTTCGAGCATACGTGCCACAGTACAATTACTCATTAATTTTAAAAATTCTGTTGGTGTAAGAGCATTCAACCATTTTGAGTTAAAAGCAACTGTTGTTTTTTCAGGATCTAAAATTTTAAAAATTTGTTCTTTATAGGTATTTGCATTTGCAATAACTTGTTCTTCTGTAAGTGGTGGACGTGTTTCAGAGCGACCTGAAGGATCCCCAATTCTTCCTGTAAAATCTCCAATAAGAAATGTTACATTGTGTCCAAGTTCTTGGAAGTGTCGCATTTTGTGAATAACAACTGTATGTCCTAAATGTAAATCAGGAGCAGTGGGGTCAAAACCTACTTTAATGTTAAGTGGTTTATTTCTAGCTAATTTTTTGCGTAAATCTTCTTCATTAATAAGGTCTACAATACCACGACGAATAAGTTTAATTTGTTCGTCAATATTTTTAATAGACAAAGGAGAACTCATCTCTACACCTCACAATAATCTTGAGAAAGAAAGCCTAAATTTTTTTAGATAATTTGACAAGCAAAAAATTACTTTTAATGTGTTTTTATTAATGAAGTTTTATTATTTAATTTAAGAAAGGTAAAATAACAAAAATGAAGGGGAGTGGGGGAAATCATTTCCCCCACAAGTGAAAAAGAACTATTGTCTTGTATATTTACCAGGTCCTGGCATAATAAATCCACGATCTCCAAGACGTTTCCAAAACCAGTAAGGATCACTTACAAGCATGGAAATAGGGTGGTCAGCACTTCGAACATAGAGTAAATCATTGAGTTCTGCATGATAGGCATCTTGTCCATCAATGGTTATTGCAGTTTCTCTATCATCTAACACTTTAATTTGAATTGTACTTTCGCGTGGCATAACAAGAGGTGGAAAAGCACCAGCAAAAGGACTAATTGGAGTTAGAATGTGTGCATCAAGAGAGGGAAAAGCAAGTGGACCATGTGAAGAAGCAGCATAAGCTGTTGCACCAAGTGGTGCAGAGCAAATTAAGCCATCACAGTGTAAATCACTTAAGAAAATATCATCAATACTAAGAGAAATATAAATAGCTCTAGCAACAAAACCCCTAGCAATTACAACATCATTTATAGCAATACCAGAATGAATAATTTTATTATCTCTAATATGCTCAAAATGTAATGGGGTAAAGTTTTGAATTTGATATTTACCTGCAAAAAGATCTGTTAATGCTTCTTTCCAACTATCAGGTGAAATTTCTGTTAAAAAACCAACTTTACCAAAGTTTATTCCTAAAATAGGGATAGCAATGTTATATAAACGTCGTGAAATACCAAGTATTGTTCCGTCCCCACCAAGAACAAGAACAATATTATGTTCATAGGCAAGGTTTTGGAGCTTAAATTCATCAACAAAAGCATTTACAATAGTTGCTTTTTTTTGAAGAGATTGTAGCCAAACTTGAATTTCTTCTGCTGTTTTTTGTGCTTCAGCATTATCTTTAACAACAAGTAAAAAAGCATCTAAAGAAAGTTCATTAGATTTTTTATTACTTGGAATAAATTTTTGTTTTACAGTGTTCATTGAATTGACGCATAAAGAGATTTTTATTCATATTCATCAGCATCTTGCATAGAATCATGAACAGCGTCCATAAAAATTTCGTATGCAACTCTTTCAATAACAATTTCAGGTTCATATTCAAAAATTTCTTCAGGTAATTCACCGTCTTCATTATTAGCAAGAAGTTCATCAAAGCGATTTGTGTATTCGTTTATAAGTCTTGCAACTTCTGAAACAATAGGATTTTCAGGTTCAATGCTTGGATCAACATCATCGTCATCTGAAAAAAGATTTTCAAAAGCATCTAATGCTTCAATAATTTCATTTTCTTCTAAATTCATAAATTCAGGAGTTGTTTTGATACTTTTCATACGTAATATCCTTGTTTTTGTAGTAAAATATTTTATATGGATAATATAACAAATAGAACTTGAAAAGCAAAGCGATTAGTCTTATACTTTTCTCATGCAATATTATCCTTTATTTTTAGATATTACAAGTTATAAATGCCTTGTTTTAGGGGCTGGGGCTGTGGCTCGGCGTAAAATTGATACGCTTATAAAAGCAAATCCTATGGAAATTGTTGTGATAGATCCTTTTTTAAGTGAATTTGATTTTATTACAGAATTTCAAAAGGAATATGGTTATGAAGTAAATGTTACATATTTTCAGCGAGAGTTTGAAGAAAACGATCTAGAAAATATTCGATTAGCATTTGCTGCAACTAATAATAGTACAGTCAATGGTGATTTTATAAAACTATGTAAAGAGAAAAATATTTTTTGTAATGTTATAGAGGGTGCAAAACGAGGGGATTTTATTGTTCCAGCACATTTAGACTTTGAAAGTCTTCTTATTGCTGTTTCAACATCAGGGGTAAGTCCTGCTTTTACAAGGGCATTAAAAGAAGATTTAGGTTTTTATGTAGCAAGAGGCTATGTGCCTTTTTTACGTTTATTGCGATTATTGCGTCCTTTAATTTTGGAATATGTTGCAGAAAGCAAGCGAACAAATATTTTTAGGGCGTTAGTTGCTCGTGATTTTCGTGAAGAAATAATGGCTTTGCTTGAATTAAGAAAAATGGGAGAAATACGAAGAAAATTAGCAACAGTTTTACCTGAAACTGTTATAGCTCGAATTAATGATAAAGAACTTTTTATGAAAAAGTAGGAAAATATGTTAGTAACTCTTTCTGTAATAATAACAATATTAACTGCCATAGCTACTGTTTTATTTTATGCTGGTATTGTAGGGCAGTATTCTGGAAAATTACAAAAGTGTGCTGTGTACTGTTTAGGAGCAAGTTTTATTTTGCTTTCCTTTTTGTTGGCAATTACTTTTGTACGGGAAATGGATATTTATGTTTTAAGATCATGGTATCTTTTACCTTTATGTTGGTCTCTTTTGTTTGTATCTTTTATAATTTATTTTGCACATAAACAAAATGTTATTTTTGTTTTTGTTGCTCCATTAAGTTTTATCTTGTTTATATCAGCACTCATTTTTCTTCATCAAGAAAAACCAATGGAAAATCTTGTTACAGGACCATTATTACTTGTGCATTTATTTCTTATTTTTTCAGGAATTGCACTTATGGGCATTGCAGCAGGAGCAGGCTGTTTATTTATTTGGCAAGATAAATTATTAAAAAATAAAACTAAATTAAAAAGTATGCCTAAAAATATTCCTTCTTTGGCTGCTCTTGATAAGGTTAATGATATAGCAACAAATATTGGATTTCCTCTTTATACAGTAGGTTTATGTTCTGGTTTTATTTGGGCATATATGGCATGGGGCAAGCTTTTTAGTTTTGATTATAAGGAAATTATTTCGTTAATTATTCTTGCTCTTTATGGCTATTTATTTTATCAAAGAAAAGTTCATAGTATTAATGGTAGAAAACCTGCATATATAGCTTTATGTGTTTTTGCTATTTCTTTGTTTTCTATATTTATTGTTAATACTTTTTTACCAACACATCATAGTTTTTAGTGAATAATTTTATGTCAACAATACATCTTATTGGATTAAATCATAGAACTGCACAAGTAGAAATTAGGGAAAAATTTGCATTAGTTGAATATACTTCTCCTGAAAATTGGCCGTTTTTGTGTCATAAAAACTGTCGTTCATCTGTGCAAAATAAATTGGCTGTAAAAGAATCTCTTATTTTATCAACATGTAATCGTGTAGAAATAATTGCTGTTTATGATGGAAGTTATGAAGATTTAATGAATGTTTGGTGTCAAACACGTGGTGCTGATATTAATGAATTACGTGCTTGTATGTATCATTATGAAGATGAAGAAGCGATTCGACATCTTTTTAGAGTTGCATCAAGTCTTGATTCTTTAGTGCTTGGTGAACCACAAATTTTAGGTCAATTAAAAGCAGCTTATCGTTTGTCCGTAGCAGCAGGTCATGCTGGTTTGTTAATTAATCGTTTATTGCATAAAGCTTTTTCTGTTGCCAAAAGAGTTCGTAGTGAGACTGCCGTCGCTTCAAGTGCTGTTTCTATTAGTTATGCAGCAGTAGAACTTGCAAAACGTATTTTTGAAGATATGAGTGAGCATAAAGCATTATTACTTGGAGCAGGTGAAATGGCAGAACTTGCTGCAATGCATTTAGTGCAAAGTGGTATACGTGAGCTTAAAATTGTTAATAGAACGCTTTCACGAGCAGAAGAATTAGTAAATAAAATTGGTGGAGAAGCTTTTGAATTTAATGCATTAGAAGATTGTCTTTGTGATACGGATATTGTGATAAGTTCAACTGGTTCAATGGAGCCTATTATTCATCAAGAACTTATGACACGGGTAATGCAAAAAAGAAAAAAACGTCCAATGTTTTTAATTGATATTGCAATGCCACGTGATATAGATCCTGCTGTAAATCATTTAGATAATGTATATGTATATGATATTGATGACTTAAAAGAAGTTGTTGAAGAGAATTTAGCAAATAGAAAAGTTGAAGCAACAAAAGCTGCACAAATAGTTGATGAAGAAGTTAAGTTTTTTGAGCTTTGGCGAGGATCATTACAATTAAAGCCAACAATTTTAGCTATTGAAGATAAAGGCAAAAATATTATTAATGAAGAAGTGCATAGAACATTAAAACGCTTTGATCATCTTGGAATTAGAGGTGAACAAGTTGAAGAAGCTTTAGAAAAAATGGCACATGCAATTGTTCGGAAGTGTCATCATGCTCCTTTAGAATTTTTACAAAATAGTTATAAGCATAACAATGATACGCAGAATACAGGTATTATTCGTAAAGTTTTAGGTTTAGATGAATAGTTTATAAAAGGATTTTTTTTATGTTTAATAAAAGAAATCCTTTTTGTTATTTAACGAAATAAATTCTATGCATAGAAAAATATTGACATAATAACTAATAATAGTGAAAATTATACGTGTTTTTAGGGATTGATTGAGGAAAAATAATAGAGATTATGAAACAATATATTGGTATTCGTTGTAGTAAATATGGACAAGTAAGAATTGGTATTGTAGATCAAGAACAAATGTTTTCATTTGGGCAATCTGTTGTTGCTTTTAATGAAAATTCTATATTTTTTGGAAGAATAGTTTGGCAGTGTGTAACATTAAATTCTCATGAATTTTTATCAGCAAAAATAGCTGAAAAGCAAGTAGACACTACATTAGGTGAACAAAAAAATAAAAGTGAATTATCTGAAAATATAGAGTTTTGTCGTCCACAAAATCCTTTTACAATTCGTTTAGCGAATGAAGAAGAAATTACAAAAGCATTAAATAATGAAACGTTAATTGAGCAAGCTACTGTTTTTTGTAAAACTTGTATTCGCAAACATGAGCTTGATATGAAGCTTGTTGATGTTGAGGTTTTACTTGATAAAAGTAAAATGATTTTTTATTTTACTGCACCAACAAGAATTGATTTTAGAGAATTAGTTAAAGATCTTGTGCGTGAATATAGAACACGTATTGAATTACGACAAATTGGTGTTCGCCATGAAACGCAAATGCTTGGTGCATTGGGTAACTGTGGTATGGTTATTTGTTGTCGTCGTTATTTGAAAAATTTTGCTCCTGTAACAATTAAAATGGCAAAAGAACAAAATTTATTTTTAAATCCAGCAAAAATTTCTGGTATTTGTGGTCGTTTGCTTTGTTGCTTGAGTTATGAACAAGATAATTATGATTTATTCCATAAAATAGCACCTAAAATTGGTAAAACTTACATGACTGATAAGGGTTTATTGAAAGTTTTACGAACAAATATGTTTAAAAATATTGCTTGTGTTCTAAATGAGCAAGGACAAGAAGAAGAGATTAATGTTGATGATTGGCAAAATTTAAATCCACAAAAAGCAAAGGGTTATGATGATTGCCATGTAGAAACACAAGCAATGAATATGTATGGTAATTATATGGCAATGGGTGGAGATGAGCATTTTGATGATGATATGGATTTTTCAAAAATTTTAGATGAAGATGACCATGAAAGTAGAGCTCATACAAATAAACAAAAGAAAAATAAAACCCATTATCGACCAAAAGAAAAGGCACATAAACGTGCTAGTTTTGATGATAATGATGAAAGATAAAATGTTTTAGGAGATATTATGTCTACGTATTATGTAACTACACCAATTTATTATGTAAATGCTCGTCCTCATTTAGGACATGCTTATACAACAATTATTGCTGATACGCTAAAACGTTTTTATTCTTTACTTGGTACTGATGCAAGAATGCTTACAGGAACAGATGAGCATGGTGATAAAATTGTAAAAGCAGCTATAAAAGAAAACAAAAGTCCAAAAGAATTTGTTGATGGTATTTCAGCAGAATATAAAGCTCTTTGGCAAGATTTAAAAATTGATTATGATCAATTTATTCGTACAACTGATGAAAACCATAAAAAATCAGTTCAAGCACTTTTACAAAAAATTTATGATAAAGGTGATATTTACTTTGGTGAATATGGTGGGCATTATTGTTTTGGTTGTGAACGTTTTTATACTGAAAAAGAGTTAGAAGATGGTCTTTGCCCACAACATAAAACAAAACCAGAATATATTAGTGAAAAGAACTATTTCTTTAAAATGTCAAAATATCAAGATTGGTTAAAACAATATATTCTTGATAATCCTGATTTTATACGTCCTGAACGTTATAGAAATGAAGTTTTGGCTATGCTTGAGGGAAATGTATTAGAAGATTTATGTATTTCTCGTCCTAAATCACGTTTAGAATGGGGAATAGAATTACCTTTTGATAAAGATTATGTTTGTTATGTTTGGTTTGATGCTTTAGCAAACTATATTTCTGCTCTTGGTTGGGGAAATGAAGATAATTCTCAAAATTTTGAAAAATATTGGCCAGCTAGCCATTTAGTAGCAAAAGATATTTTAAAACCACATGGTATTTTTTGGCCAACAATGTTAAAAGCAGCAGATTTACCTATTTATCAAAATTTAAATGTGCATGGTTATTGGCTTGTAAAAGATACAAAAATGTCAAAATCTTTAGGTAATGTGGTTGATCCACGTTTTGCAGCAGAGTATTTTGGTCTTGATGCTTTTCGTTATTTTTTATTGCGTGATATGCATTTTGGTTCTGATGCATCTTATTCTGAAGAAAATCTTATTTCAAGAATTAATTCTGATTTAGCTAATGATTTAGGAAATTTATTTAGTCGTGTTCTTTCTATGAATGCAAAATATTTTGCTAAAAAAGTTCCTAGTTTAGGAACATTAACTGCTGATGATGAAAATATTTTTTCTTGTGTGCAAAATGCAGCACAAAATTATTTACAGCTTTTTAAAGAAGTTCGTTTTTCTCAAGGATTAGATGGACTTTGGGAACCTATCCGACTTATGAATAAATATGTTGATAGTCAAGCTCCATGGACATTATATAAAGAAGGTAATATTGAAAGATTAGGAACAGTTCTCCGTGTATTACTTGAAAATATGTATAAAATTGCTGTACTTCTATGGCCAGTAATGCCTGATTCTTCAATAAAAATGCAAGAACAACTTGGTAAAAAATTTACATTACATGCGAAACTTATTGATGATTTATTAAATTGTAATGTTCATTTAAGAACTGATTTTGAAATTTCAGAAGCTTCAAATTTATTCCCACGTTTTGAGAAACCAGTGGAAGAAAAGAAAGAGGAAAAAGTTAAAAAAGAAAAAAAATCAGAAAATAAAAAAGATATTGTGCAAGAAACACAATTAATTGAATTTGCTGATTTTCAAAAGTTAGATTTACGTGTTGGAACTATTTTAACAGCAGAACAACATCCTGATGCAGATAAGCTTTTAAAATTTGAAGTTGATCTTGGTGAAGAAAAACCTCGTCAAATTATTTCAGGTATTGCAAAATTCTTTAATCCTACTGAATTAATAGGACAAAAAGTAGTGGTAGTTGCTAATTTACCTCCACGTAAACTTCGTGGTTTGGAATCACAAGGAATGATTTTAACAGCAGAAAAAGGAGAACATTTGAGTTTATTGTCAAGTGTGGCTCCAAATGGGTCAAAAATTGCATAGTGAATTTAGTTGACAAGCTAAGGTTATCAGTATACTTTTTTTTAGATTAATTACTTTTGAGTGAGTACAAAATATGGCTAAAATATTAGATATGTTGCTTGGAGTTTTTTCCAATGACTTAGCCATTGATCTTGGAACTGCAAATACATGTGTATATGTAAAAGGTCATGGCATTGTTTTGAGTGAGCCTTCAGTTGTAGCTGTAAAGCGTGATAGACGTGGCAATAGCCAAGTTATTGCAGTTGGAACTGATGCTAAAAATATGTTAGGTAAAGCTCCAAAAAATATCGAACCTATTCGTCCCATGAAAGATGGTGTAATTGCAGATTTTGAAGTAACAGAAGCTATGCTTCGTCATTTTATTGCAAAAGTACATAATCAACGCCGTTTAGTACGTCCTCGCATTATGATTTGTGTGCCTACTGGAATTACTCAAGTTGAAAAACGTGCTGTTAAAGAGTCTGCTATTAGTGCAGGAGCTAGAGAAGTATATCTTATTGAGGAACCAATGGCTGCAAGTATTGGGGCAAAATTACCAATACAAGAGCCAACCTCTAATATGGTTGTTGATATTGGTGGTGGCACAACTGAAGTTGCTGTTATTGCTCTTTCTGGTATTGTATATGCTCGATCCATTCGTGTTGGTGGTGATAAAATGGATGAGGCAATTTCTGCATATATTCGTCGTAAATATAATATGCTTATAGGTGAAATTTCAGCAGAGCAAATTAAAAAGAAAATAGGATCAGCATATTCTATTGAACCAGAACAACAACTTGAAGTTAAAGGTCGTGATTTTGTAACAGGTATTCCTCATACTATTGTTGTTACTAGCGAAGAAATTCGTGTTGCCATATCAGAACAAGTTGAAGCTATTGTGCAAGCTGTTCGTGTAGCTCTTGAGCAAACTCCAGCAGAACTTGCTGCTGATATTGTTGATAGAGGTATTGCTCTTACTGGTGGTGGTGCATTACTTAGAGGACTTGACGAACGTTTACGTCAAGAAACAAATTTACCTATTTTTGTTGTTGATGATCCTTTGTCTGCTGTTGTTATGGGGACAGGTATTGCTCTAGATAATTTAGACTTACTTCGTGAAGTTTGCATTGATTAATAATTAAAAATAAATAAAAATAATTTCGGGCTGGGGTGCTAGTCCGAAATTATTTTATCTATAAGGTATGTAAAATTTTATGAATGCAAGACGGTTAATCGTCGTTACTGTTTTATTTTTTCTCATTTTTTTAGGCATTTATACTTGGAATGAACGAACAGGGAAAATGGATACTATAAGTACGAATGTTGGTATTGAAATAACGGGTTTTGTTTTGCGTTCTGTTATGTTTGTGCAAACGTCTGTTTCTGATTTTTGGGATAATTATATAAATTTAGTTAATGCACAAGATGAAAATATTACTTTAAAAAAAGAAGTTAATTCATTAAAACGTGAACTTGCTGATCTTAAAGAAGATTTAGCAGAATTAAATAGATTAAGAAATCTTATTAATATTGAATATAGACCTGATTGGAAAACTATTGGGGTTCGTATTTTAGCATGGCGTTTAGGAGCGAACGATTTTTTTGATAGTTTTTTACTTTCAAAAGGTTTTTTTAGTGGTGCAAAAGTTGGAACACCTATTATTGATGCAAAAGGTTTAGTAGGTAGGGTTTTAAAAGCAGGTCCATATACTTCTGTTGCTCTTTTATTAACAGATTCAGGTAGTAGTGTTGCTGTAATTTCTGAAAAAGGTCGTGTGTCAGGTATATTACAAGGGAATGGGCATAATAAATTTTTATCTATGCGTTTTGTAAAACAAAATGAAAAAATTTCTGTTGGTGAATTAGTTTTAACTAGTGGACTTGATTTAAGTTTTCCAAAAGGTATTCCCGTAGGAAAAGTTGTAAATGTAAAGTATGGAAAAAATTCTATGCTTGATATTCAAGTTGAGCCACTTGTGGTTTTTGATAAATTAGAAGAAGTATTGTTATTGCAAAATCCTTTTGAACATATTTTACCAGAAGGTAGTCCTGTATATTCACCACGTCCATATCAAATTTTTTCACCAACTCCTATTGAAGTTCTTGTTGATGAAACAGGGAAAATTGAAGAAAATAAAAATATTGAAAAAGCATATAAAGATCAATCTGAAACTTCTGAACCTAAAAATACTGTAAATACAGATAGCCAAGCAACAGGAGCATAAAATGCGTTTTATCAATTTTGCTTGGTGGACAATTTATATTATTATTGCAATTATCTTACAAAAATTTGTTCATGGAGTTGATTTTTTATTGCCAGGTCTTATTGTTGCCTTACAAGAAAGAAAAATTGTTCAATTTCTTATTGTTATTGTTTCTTTTATTTTAATTCAAGAAGGAACAGGAACAATGCCATTTGGTAACATTTTTTTATGGTATTTTGTTGTAATTATATTTTTCTATGCATGGCAATGGTTTTTTGAAGTTGAAAGTTTTATTTTTATTTTATTATTAAGTATTGCTTTATCTATTTCACATTATTTAATTATTAGTATTTTATCTGATATACAAGATATTTATATAAATTCACGTGAATTACAAGATGAATGTGTATATCAAGTTTTTATAACTCCGCTTATGTGGCATTTGGCAAATTATTTACGTAAAGGAATACGTCGTGCTGCATAAAATTCAAGATACGAATTATCAACCTCCTCGTTTAGGTTTATTATTGTTGCAATTTGCTATTGCTTTTTTATTTGTTATTTTTTGTGCAAGGTATTGGTATTTGCAAATACATAGAGGTGAAGAATTCGCACAATTATCTTTAGATAATAGAATAAAAACTGCACGAGTAGATTCTGATAGAGGAGAAATTTTTGATAGGAATGGTATTCCTTTAGCTGAAAATTTTATTACATTTGCTATTGCTGTAACTCGTGAAGATACTCCTGATGTTTATGCTGCTTTAGCACAAATTAGTGAATGGACAGATACAAATTATGATGAATTAGTAGAAAAATTTGAAAAAAATAAATATTATACAAGATTTTTTGATCCAATTGTTATTGTTTCAGATTTGCCTTTTGATATGATTGCTCCTATTCAATCACAATTACATTTATGGCCAGGTATTCATATTGTTCCAAGAGCAAGGAGAAATTATCCTCAAAAAGATACAGTGACACATATTATGGGATATGTTGCAGAAGCAACAAGAGAAGAATTGCAAAGAGATGAAAACCTTAGTTTAGGCGATATTGTAGGAAGACAAGGTCTTGAGTATGTTTTAGAAAATCGTTTACGTGGAAAAAAAGGTCTTACTTCTATGGAAGTTGATGTTTTTGGACGATCTTTAAATAAAGAAATTCAACATGATGCAGTACCAGGTGAAAATATACGGTTAACGATTGATATTGAATTGCAAAAAAATATTGAATTTATTATGCGTAATCATGCAGGTTCTGTAATAGTTATGAATCCTGATACAGGTGAATTAGATGCTTTGGTTACATTACCTTCTTATGATAATAATCTTTTTGTTACAGGTTTTTCAAAAAAAGAATGGCAAGCAATTAGTAATCACCCACGTTTTCCATTACAAAATAGAACAATTCAAAGTGTGTTTCCTCCAGCTTCTCTATGGAAATTGATTATGGCAGGAGCTTTACTGGAAAAAGGTGTAAATCCACATGACACTGTTTTTTGTAGTGGAGTTTTTAAATTAGGTAATAGACAATTTAGATGTTGGAGTAAATTTGGACATGGCAATGTTGATTTAAAACATTCTATTATGTATTCTTGTGATGTATATTATTATGAAAAAGCTTTAGATTTAGGTATAGATTATCTTAGTGAATTCGCACAACAATGTGGTTTTGGAAGGCAAACAGGAATAGATTTGCCTCATGAAGCTAAGGGGAATGTTCCTACAAAAGATTGGAAATTAAAACGTTTTAATGAACGTTGGCAAGATGGTGATACTGTAAATTTATCTATTGGGCAAGGGTTTACATTAGTTACCCCAATTCAATTAGCAACGTATATTAGTTCATTAATGAATGGTGGTAAATTATTAAAGCCACAATTAGTATTGGGTGAAGAACCAAAAGTTATTGGGCATACTCCTATTTCACAAGAACATTGCCAAATGATACTTGATTATATGTTTGCAACGGCAAATGAACCAAGAGGTACAGCAAGAGTTATCAAGAGAAATGATATTAAAGTTGGTGGTAAAACAGGTACAGCTCAAGTTGTTAAAATTAAGATGACTGGAGATAGAAGAAAGAAAAATCATGAAATGGATTTTAAAGAACGTGATCATGCTTGGTTTGGAGCGTATGCTGATGACGGAACTCGTCGCTATGTAATTATTACTATGTTAGAGCATGGTGGGGGGGGAGCTTCTGCTGCTGGTCCTGTAACTCGCGATATTATTAATTTATTATTTCCTTTGGAGAATTAATGAAAATCTTTACACTTCCTAATAAAAAAATGTTTATAGATATAAACTGGTTATTATTTATGATGACCATTCTTATTTTTTTTGTGGGTTTTGTAAATATGTATTCAGCAAGTAGTATGCGTCTTGAAGATGGTATTACTCATGCTCCTTTTTATGAAAAACAGTTGATGTGGGGTGGAATTGGTCTTTGCATAATGTTTGTAACCATGTTTATTAATTACAAAGTATTAGAACATTACGCAGATATTTTTTATTATTTAGTATTAATTTTATTAATTTTAGTACCAATATTTGGGAAAACTGTTTATGGTGCACAGCGTTGGCTTGATTTAGGTTTTTTTAGTATTCAACCAAGTGAGTTTGCGAAATTTTCTGTTTTATTAATGGGATCAAAATTTTTATCTAAAGATGGTGAAACATTAGGTTGGATACGTTTATGCAAATTAATGATTATTGGTATTGTTCCTTTTGCATTAATTGTTAAACAACCTGATTTAGGAACTGGATTAACTGTTGTATTTTTAGTTGCAGGTATGGCTCTTTTTCATGGTATAAAATGGAAAGTGTTGAGAATTTGTCTAATTATAATACCTTTACTTTTACCATTAAGTTGGTTTGTTTTACATGATTATCAACAAGAACGTATAAAAACTTTTTTAGATCCTACAAGAGACCCTCGAGGTGCTGGCTATCATATTATTCAATCACAAATTGCTATTGGTTCTGGACAACTTTTAGGAAAAGGTTTTCAGGAAGGTACACAATCACAATTACGTTTTTTACCTGAAAAACATACTGATTTTGCTGTTGCTGTTTTAGGTGAAGAATGGGGCTTTGTGGGTAGCATGGGGGTTATAGTAATTTTTTGCTTTTTTTTATTTTCTATTTATAGTACAATTTCTGACGCAAGAGATAGATTTGGTGGTACGCTTTGTGCTGGGATTTTTTTCTATTTCTTTTGGCAGATAGTAGTTAATACAGGAATGGTTGTTGGGCTAATGCCAGTTGTTGGTATTCCTTTACCTTTTATAAGCTATGGTGGTACGGCAATGACAGTAAATTGCACTTTTATTGGTATTGTGTTAAGCGTATCCATAAATAGATTTGTTTTTAAAACTCAATAGGAGATAGAATAATGGCGAAAGATGACATTAATGCTTTTATGGGATCTGGAACTTTTTTTACTGGTAAATTATCTTTTCAAGGTACAGTTAGAATTGATGGAGAATTTACAGGAGAAATTGCTTCTGAAGGAATTTTAATTGCTGGAAAAGATTCTAAAATTGAAGGAAATATTAATGTTGGAGAATTATATCTTTCTGGAAATTTTACTGGTGATGTAGTTGCAAAAAAAAGTATAACCATTCATCGAGGGGGAGTTTTAAAAGGAAAGGTTTATTGTCCAAGTTTGGTTGTTGAAGATGGTGCAATATTAGATGGTAATATTAATATGATCAAAAAAGAAATAACAACTGAAGAATAGCTCGGCAATTTATATATTAGGCAAGAATTTCATTCAAGCATTGACAATTTTGTTTAGTTTATATATTGTATGTTAAAAATGAATTTTGGCTTCAAGTTTAAAAGGAAAAATTATGAGCATAAGTTTGGATATTACTTTTCTAATTCAATTAGTAAATTTTTTAGTTTCACTTTTAATCATCAATGCTCTTATTATTAAGCCTATTCGTAAAAATATGGCACAACGTCAAGCAATTATTGATGCTGATAAAAAAGAAACTAATGATTTTGCTTCTAAGATTGAAGCACAACAAGTTCTTTATGATGAAAGACTTCGTGCTGTTCGTGTTGAAGTAACAAAACAACGTGAATCAATCAAACTTGATGCTGAAGGATCTGCTCAGCAAAAATTACAACAAGCTAATGATAAAGCTCGTGTATTGCGTCAAGAATCTACTCAAAAAATTCAAGGCGAAAGTCAAGAAGCTATGAGTATTTTACAAAATAAAATAGCAAGCTATACTCAAGAAGCGTTAACAAAAATTTTAGCATAAGCATAGCCATAAGGAGTTATTTGTGAAATATTTAAGTTCAATCGCCATGGTATTTGCAGTATTAGCTATTGCTGATTTTGCTTATGCATCAGATGCTCACCAAATTCCTTGGGGTAATTTTACCTTAAGATTAATTAACTTTGCAATTTTTATAGGTTTATTATGGTATTTTGGTGGAAAAGCAATTAAAGCTTTTATTGCAAAACATCAACAAACCGTAAAAGATGATTTGGAAACTGCAAGTTCCCTAAAAAAACAAGCTGAAAATAATTTAGCTCTTATTGAAGAACGTCTTCGTTCTGTTGAAGGTGAATGTAAAAAAATCTTAGAAGATGGTAAATCACAAGCAGAAGCGATTAAAAATATCATTATTCAAGATGCTGAAAAACAAGCAGAACGTATTATTGAACAAGCAAAATTAGCAGCTGAACAAGATGCTAAAAATGAAATAGAAAAAATTAAAGCTCAATTAGCTGATGAAATTATTTCCAATATGGAAAAGGAAATTGTTTCCCGTTTGGATAAGACGGAACATAATAAACTTATTGAAAAATCCTTATCAAAGGTAGTGTTCTCATGATTGGTAATGCCGTATCTAAGCGTTATGCAAATGCCTTATTCAGCATTGGGAAGGATAAAGGGGATACAGAATTAGCAAAATATGCAAGTTCATTAACTGCTCTTGCAAATGCTATTGAAGATAATCCAAATCTTAAGGAATTAATTGTAAGCCCAGTTCTCACTGAAGAAGAGAAAAAAAATCTTACTCTTAGTCTCCTTAACCTTGTTCATGCTGGTGATATTGAAAAAAAATTTTGCTCTCTTTTAGCAGATAAAGGCAGACTTTCACTTTTACCTGCTATTGCATCTGATTTTAATACAATGCTTGATGATGCAAGAGGCATAAGTCGCGGTTTAGTAGTAACTGCAATTGAATTAGAAAATGAAAGAGAAACTGAGATTGTATCTCAGTTAGAAAAACAAACTGGTCGCAAACTTGAACTTGCGTATAGTGTAAATCCTCAAATTTTAGGTGGTATTGTTCTTAAAATTGGGGATATTGTATATGATGCAAGTTTACGTGCGCAACTTGATAACCTCAGAGAATCCATCAAGAGGGGTGAGTAGGCCATGCAAATAAAGGCTGAAGAAATTAGTAAAATCATTGAAGAACAGATTCGTGATTACGATCAACGCGTTGAAATGAGTGAGACAGGTACTGTTCTCTACGTTGGTGACGGTATTGCTCGTGTTTACGGTGTTCAAAATGCAATGGCCATGGAACTTCTTGAGTTCCCTGGTGGACTTATGGGTATGGTTCTTAACCTTGAAGAAGATAACGTTGGTGTTGCTCTTTTAGGTGATGACCGTGGAGTTAAAGAAGGTGATACTGTAAAACGTACAGGCAAAATCTTCTCCGTGCCCGTAGGAAAAGCTGTTGCTGGACGTGTATTAAATCCATTGGGACAACCAATTGACGGTTTAGGTCCAGTTGAAACAACAGAAACAAGACCTGTTGAGCTTAAAGCTCCTGGTCTTATGGCTCGTAAAAGTGTTCATGAACCAATGGTAACTGGTATTAAAGCTATTGATGCTATTACACCTATTGGTCGTGGTCAACGTGAGCTTATTATTGGTGACCGTCAAGTTGGTAAAACTGCTGTATGTGTTGATGCAATTTTAGCACAAAAAAATACAGGTGTTCGTTGTTTCTACGTTGCTATTGGACAAAAAGAATCAACAGTTGCACTTGTTGCTGAAAAATTACGTCAACATGGTGCAATGGAGTATACCACAATTATTTCTGCATCAGCATCTGAATCAGCTCCACTTCAATATATTGCAGCGTATGCTGGTTGCACAATGGCTGAATATTACAGAGATAATGGTCAACATGCTCTTATTATTTATGATGACTTATCAAAACAAGCTGTTGCTTACAGACAGATGTCTCTTTTACTTCGTCGTCCTCCAGGACGTGAAGCATTCCCAGGGGACGTTTTCTACTTGCACTCTCGTTTATTAGAACGTGCTGCAAAACTTTCTGATGAACTTGGTGGTGGTTCCTTAACAGCTCTTCCTGTTATTGAAACACAAGCAGGGGACGTTTCTGCTTATATTCCAACAAACGTAATTTCTATTACAGATGGACAGGTATTCTTAGAGTCTAACCTCTTTAACGCTGGTATCCGTCCTGCTATTAACGTTGGTATTTCTGTTTCACGTGTTGGTGGTGCAGCTCAAATTAAAGCTATGAAGCAAGTTGCAGGTACACTTCGTCTTGACCTTGCTCAATACCGTGAAATGGCAGCTTTTGCACAGTTTGGTTCTGATTTAGATAAAAATACAAAAGCAACACTTGATCGTGGTGCTAGAATGACAGAACTTTTAAAACAACCACAATATTCACCAATGCCTACTGAAGAGCAAGTTGCATCAATTTTTGCTGCTGCTCGTGGTTTTCTTGATGATATTGAAGTTGCAGATGTTCTTCCATTTGAAGCAGGACTTTTAGAAACCTTGCGTACATCTAAAGCTGATATTTTAACTGATATTCGTGAACGCCAAAAAATTGATGATGATTTGGAAGAACGTTTAAGTTCAGCCATAAAAGAGTTTAAAGCATCTTTCATGGCACGGGGGTAATCTATGCCTTCCTTAAAAGATGTTAAACTACAAATAGCTGGTGTTGGTAAAACCAAGCAAATTACTCGTGCAATGGGTATGGTTGCTTCTGCTGGCTTACGTGGTGCACAACAAAGAATTGAGCGTTTTCGCCCTTATGCAAATAAGTTTAATTCAATGTTGGCAGATTTAGCAGCACGTACTGAGGGCGCAAGTCACCCTCTTTTAGATAATCGTGATGAGAAGAAAAATGTGCTTATTTTGCTTATTACTTCTGATCGTGGTTTATGTGGTGGCTTTAATGTCAATCTCATCAATGATGCAATTAAATTAGCAAAATCTAAAGAAAAAGAAGGTAAAACTGTTAGTTTTATTTGTGTTGGACGTAAAGGTCGCGATGCAATTAGAAAAACTTCTTATGAACTTTTAGATGCAATGACAGATGTAATGGGAAATCTTAATTTCCAAGTTGCAACAAAATTAGGAAATACTGTTTCTCATACGTATACAGAATATAACGTTGATGAAGTTTATTTGGTATATAGTGAATTTGTTAGTATGTCCCGTCAAGTGTCAACTACAAAAACATTATTGCCAATTATTCCTTCAGTAAATGAAAGTAACGAAAGCGAAGTAGAATATATTTATGAGCCAGATGTTACTACTTTACTTGCTGAATTATTACCACGTTATTTGAATGTTCAAATTTATCGTGGATTGCTTGATAATTTTGCAAGTGAAAACGCAGCGCGTATGTTTGCGATGAATAATGCAACAAATAACTGTGATGATATGATTGCTTCTCTTACTTTGTTATTCAACAAAACACGTCAAGCAGCCATTACAAATGATCTCATGGATATTGTTGGCGGTGCTAATGCACTGCAAAGCCAGTAGTAGGAGCTTTGAAGTATGACAGGAAATAAAGGTCATATAGTACAGGTTATCGGTGCTGTTGTTGACGTAGCTTTCCCTGAAGGTAAGCTTCCCAATATTTTAAATGCACTTGTAATCAAAAACCCAAATAATACAGATGCACCGGAACTTATTTGTGAAGTTGCGCAGCATCTTGGTAATAACATAGTAAGAACTATTGCTATGGATTCTACTGACGGTCTTGTTCGTGGAATGGAAGCAATAGATACAGCAGAACCAATTATGACTCCTGTTGGTAAAGCAGCAGTTGGTCGTATCTTAAACGTTGTTGGTAAAGCTGTTGATGGACTTGGTGAAATTCAATCAGAAAAATATATGCCAATTCACCGTGCTGCTCCTGTTTTTACAGAACTCAATACTAATGTTGAACTTCTTGAAACAGGGATTAAAGTTCTTGACCTTTTAGTTCCATTCCCAAAAGGTGGAAAAATTGGTCTTTTTGGTGGTGCTGGTGTTGGTAAAACTGTTGTTCTCATGGAGTTAGTTAACAACATTGCAAAGCAACATGGTGGTAACTCTGTTTTTGCTGGTGTTGGTGAACGTACTCGTGAAGGGAACGATATGTACCATGAATTGAAAGATGCAGGAGTTTTGGAAAGAGCTGTACTTGTTTATGGCCAAATGAACGAACCTCCAGGAGCACGTGCTCGTGTTGCTCTTACTGCTCTTGCTTGTGCAGAATATTTCCGTGATGAAGAAAATCAAGACGTTCTTCTCTTTATTGATAATATTTTCCGTTTTACACAAGCTGGTTCAGAAGTATCTGCTCTTTTAGGACGTATGCCATCTGCCGTAGGTTATCAACCAACACTTGGTACTGACCTTGGTGGTTTACAAGAACGTATTACTTCAACAGCAAATGGTTCTATTACATCAGTTCAAGCTGTTTATGTGCCTGCTGACGACTTAACAGACCCAGCACCTGCTACAACATTTGCACACTTAGACGGAACTCTTGTTCTTTCTCGTGCAATTTCAGAACTTGGTATTTATCCTGCTGTTGACCCTCTTGACTCAACATCACGTATTCTTGACCCACAAGTTGTAGGTGAAGAACATTATGGTGTTGCGCGTCAAGTGCAAATGATTCTTCAAAAGTATAAAGATCTTCAAGATATTATTGCAATTCTTGGTATGGACGAACTTTCTGATGAAGATAAGATTACTGTTGCACGTGCAAGACGTATTCAACGTTTCTTATCTCAACCATTCCACGTTGCAGAAGTATTTACAGGAACACCTGGTGTTTATGTAAAGCTTGAAGATACTATTAAGGCTTTTAAAGGTCTTATTAGTGGTGAATACGATCACCTTTCAGAAAATGACGTTTACATGGTAGGCGGAATTGAAATGGCGATTGAAAAATATAACAAGCGTCAAGCTCAAGCATAATTTTTCTTTATCAATATAGATAGGGGAAATAAATAAGCATAGGAGAAATAAATGGCTCAACTTCGTCTTGAAATTGTAACCCCAGATCAAGTTGTACTTAGTACTGATGTTGATTATGTTGGGGCTCCTGGAGTAGACGGGGAGTTTGGTGTTCTTGCTGGACACATTCCTTTGCTTACTGCTCTTAGTATTGGAACATTACTTTATCGTAATGGTAATGTAGAAGATCTTGTTTTTGTTGCAGGAGGTTTTGCAGAAGTTGCTAATAATAAAGTAACGATATTAGCACAAGCAGCAGAACTTGCAGAAAATATTGATATTGAACGTGCAGAAAGAGCAAAAGCTAGGGCAGAAGAACGCTTATCCAAAAAACAGCAAGATGGTATTGATATTGCCAGAGCTGAATTAGCTTTGAAAAGAGCTGTAATGCGATTAAATATTGCAAAACAATAAAAAAAGCCACTTATGTGGCTTTTTTTATGCTAAATGTATTTTGAATATATAAATTGCTTTTCAAATAGTTAATTGTAAAACCAAGTGCGACAGGTATTAAATATTTTTAGGATAAAAAAGGTTTTATAAATTTGTTCTGTTATAAAAAAAGATGTAATTATAAATAATTACATCTTTTTTTATTGAAATGAATAATACTGATTTATTGATTTAATATGATATTAAATTTATTCAGCTAATTCTTCATTATGGTTCGTATCAGTATAAGAAACAATAATTGCTTCTGCTTGATCTTTTTTTAGATAAATGCGTAAGCCTTCTTTATTTGCAAGGATAAAGTGTTCACCTTGTCCCAAACAGTATGTAGGGGCATTTTCAACACTTTCAAGGATAAGAATATCACCTTGTTTTATATTGAAAGCTTGCATAATTTTTTGAGCATTTTCTCCACCAATAACTTTTTCAACAACAAAGTTACTTCCAGCAGAGCTATTGGCAAATTGAACAGTTTCACCGTTTTCTAATTTACCAATAATTTTTGCAGCCATACCTTCAGATAAGCGTTCACGACGATTTTTATTAATAAGGGTAATATATTCCATTGGGGGAAGAATACGTATCATTTCAAATTCTTGGGTTTGTTCAAGACCAAGATTTTTCATAGCAGAAAGAAATTCTTCTCCACCGCCAACAGCTTCAATATGTCCTTTTTCACCAACTTTCATTTCTGTAAGAGCGATAATACGTCCATCGTCTAAATGAGCTAAAATCTTGCCACCCATACCTCCACTAAGAACAGTATCACCGCCCTTGTGTCTAATTTTTACAGTATGCATATCAAGTTCAGCATTCATTCTATAAACAATGCTTTGTGTTGTAACGCCCATTCTAAAAAGTTCTTTTTCAAGGTGTTCGTTATTAATTCTTTCTATGCAAAGCATTTCACCATGAGGTGCATGGATAAAGTTCGTAAACATTTATGTTCCCCCATCATTTTATATTCTTAGGGAGTTTTCCAGCAGATTGTGCTGTATATCCTAAGATTCCAATGGTGCTAAGGTTATGGAATAATGCTGCTTTAACTGGGGTAAGTTTACCCATAGTTGCAAGTAACATAATTACCGTGTTTGCTCCAATTGTTGCATTAAAAGAGGTTTTGAGAACTTTTTGATTTTGCTTTGCAATGTAACGAGCTAAAACAAGAGTATGTAAATCTTCTTCAAGTAAAACTACTTGAGCAGATTCTCTTGCAAGGTCAGCTCCTTTTGGCATACAAATACCCACATTTGCAGAAAGAAGTGCAGGAGCATCATTAACACCATCGCCAGCAAAACCAAGAATTTTACCTTCACTTTGAAGTTTTTGCACAATTTGTGCTTTATCTTCTGGTTTTAATTCCCAGTAAACTTCGTCAATGTATTGTAATTCTTCAGCTATTGCTTTTGCTGTGTCCTTATGATCACCTGTGAGCATAACAAATTGTTTTACCCCAAGTTTTCTAAGTTCACGTAATGTTTCAGGTGCTTCTGGGCGAATTTCATCACGCATAGCAATAATACCAAGGAGTTTGTTTTCTTCAGCAACATAAAGAATGGATTTTCCTTGATTACGTAAATTCACATCATACTTATCAGCATTAGCACAAGGTATTTTTTCATCATCTTCTAAGAAGTGGCGACTACCTACAAGAATTTGTTTCTTGTTAACATAAGCAGAAACACCATGTGCAACAATAAAGTCAACTTGACTTACTTCTGGTAATTGTAGTTTTCTATTTTTTGCTTCTTGCACAACAGCTCTAGCAACAGGGTGTCCGTAATGTTCTTCAGCTCCTGCTGTAAGGGCTAATAATTCATCATTAGTTCTTGATGGATCAAAAGAAATAACATCAGTAATTTCTAAATTACCTTTTGTTAATGTTCCTGTTTTGTCAAAAACGAGAGTGTCAATTTGTGCTAAACGATCAAGAGCTTGTCCACCTTTGAGGAGAACTCCATTTTTGCCAGCACAATGCATTCCTGATTTTACAGCAACAGGAGCAGCAAGTTTTAATGCACAAGAGTAGTCAACAGTAAGTGCAGAGGCAGCTCTATTTAAATCTCTTGTAAGAGCGAAAATAGCTAAACTAAGCCCAAAAGTAATTGGAACTAATTTGTCTGCTAATAATGTACTTTGTTTTTGGATTTCAGAAGGGTTACGTAAAGAGTTTTCTAAGAAACGATTAATTCTTGCCATACTGGTTTCTTTACCAACATGGTTTGCTTTAATGCGTATTCTTCCATCTTCAATAATTGCACCAGATAAAACATCATCTCCTTCTTGCACGTGAATAGGAAGGGATTCACCTGTTATTGATGCTTGGTTTATAGCTGCTTCACCAGAAACTATTGTTCCATCAATAGGAATAAGTTCCCCCGTTCCGCAAATAACAATATCACCCACTTGTAATTCTGTAAAAGGTATAGAGATTTCTTTTGCATCACGTTCTACCCAAACAGTTTCTACTTGTGGTTTTAAAAGTTCAGTAAGAAGATCATTAGATTTATTTTCTGTCCATTGTTCAAGCCAAGAACCAATACCTAAAAGAGCAACAATACTATTTGCTGTCATATAGTCTTTTCTTAAAAGTGAAATAAGAACAGCAGTAGCATCTAAAACTTCAACTTTAAGTCCATCTTGGAAAAGGGTTTTTACTCCTGTACTGATAGTAGAAAAACCAAAAAGATAACTTAATGTTTGTTGTAAAGTTGGGGGTTGCCAATTAGTACTAAGTGCATTGACTGTTTTAGAAATAACAGAAAAAGGAGTAACTTCTTCTTCTCTTTCATTATCGTTGCGATATGCTTCGCTTGGAATATTATTTAAACAATGAATAAAAGCTTGTTTATTCTTTTTTTGCCCATCATATTCCATAACAATACTTGTAGCTTTTGGATTTATTCTTACCATAGTTATACCAGGTAAAGAAGAAAGAATAGCTTGCAAGTATGCAATGTCAAGATAAGGGTCTAAAAGCTTTTTTCCACTAAAACGAATACGTTTTGGCGTTTCGTGATTTATTTTAAAAACGCTTTTATTTTTCTTTTGAGACTCATTTAAGCTCATGGAATTAACTCCAATATATTGCTTATTTTTTCTTTTTAGGAGTATTTTGTATTGTATGTACAGCACAAAGTCCTAAAAAACTTAATCCAGCAACAGTATGGATTGGTTTATAGTATTTTATTGGTAAAAAACTAGATAAAGCTGTAATAGCTAGGCTAGCAACCATACCATGCTTTACTAATTGACGTTTTTCTTTTTCAGAGAATTTTGGAAAATGGAATGCACATTTATGAGAAGTTGTTTCTTTATTTTCTGTGGAATTTTCATTTGCCACAGGAGAAACTTCTTCTGTATTTTCTGTATTCATTTCCATATTTTCATTTATTGCATTAGACATAAAAGCTCCTATTCTTCGTTGCTAAGTTCTGCTTTAATATCTTGAATTTGTTCTTTCATTTCTTCAAAGCTACCTTGAACAGAAGTCATTAAGCGTACAGAAGTTGAAATAACAGCTTGTTGGACAGTTTTATTTGTAGCGAGATAGGCAATACCAGCACCAAGTAATAATCCTTTTATAAAAGATGGGCTTTTATAATCAATAAAAGGTGTTTTATTTGTATTAGTAGTCATGTTAGGGAAGTCCTTTATAAAGTTTTGTGCATTTGTAAATTTAAAATTTTCAAAAATTTTGCTAGTAGTTTTTACATTGTCTTTATAAGATTTATATGCAGTTATTGAATCGTCTATAAATCCTTTTTGCATATTATGCTTCCTTTGCTTCTAGAGGAGTAATTTCTTTTGCCTCGTTAGAATTTTTTTCAGATAAAACATTATCTAATGCATATTTTGTTGATGCTGTTACAAGAGCAACACTAGCAATAGATAATACGCCTGTAATACCTAAAAGAGCTGTTGTAGTAACACCTACACTAGTTGCAATACCAAGACTTGTTGATTCTTGTAAAACTTCTTTTGAAGCTTGTTTAGCTGTAATTTTTTTATCTTTTACTTTTTTAACTGCTTTTACACTTGATAATGTTGCACCAGTAATTGCACCTGCAAGTAAGCCACCAAAAGCTGTTGCAATTAAAATAGGTGTAGTATTAGTTTTCATGGTAATTCCTTATCTTATAATAAAATTATTCTGTTTCAGTGTTATTACAATCACAAGTTTCTTCAGATGCTTCTTCAGCTTGACTTGCACCAAAAGAACCTAACATACTTGCAAACATGGTTTTTAATGGAGTGTAATTAAAAAGTAAAATTGCACCAGCTCCAATAGCTAAACCTTTCCAAAAATCATTGGAAGTACCTTGCAAGATTCCAAAAATTTTATTTGGATCAGCATTACCATTAATAGCATCATTTACTACATTGTAAATTTCTTGTACTTTTTCTTGTGTTAAACCTTGTTGTGCATTAGCAGTATTTGCAGTTTGTTCTGCTTGCATTTTATTCATGTATTTAGCAAATTCTTCTTGCATTTTATGCATTTCTTCTGCTTGTTGCATTTGTGTTTGATAAAGAGCTTGTTGTTGCATTTGATTATTATACATCATCATGCGTGGTCCAAATGGAGGGCAGTAAGTAAAAGGTGCATATTGTGGTGCATTTTGTTGATACATTGGAGGTGTAAAATAAGGATTATTTTGGTTAGTAAAATATGCTTGATTTTGCATAGGGTTTTGCATTGTATTTTGCATAGCCTGATTATTGGTTACTTCAACATAACCAAGTTCAGGGTCGTAGCGATACATTGCGTTTGGGTTCATTTCGTTTTCTTTTGTAGTACTCATATTTATTCCTCTTATGCGGTTAAAATGCTATGATATTTTTCTGCTAAAGATAAAAATTTATCATTATCTTGAGTTGTAAGAATTTCTTCAAATTCTTTTTGATCAATAATTGATATATCATATTTTAAAGTTAATGTTTGGGTAAAAATATTAACTTGTGTTCCTAAAATAGCTTTTGGCAATTCATTATTTTTGAATTGAGCCATTATTTGTTTGACAGTAGGGTCGGAAAGAGCAGATAAAGCAACTTTTAATTTAATAGTACCTGCTTTATGATCTACTACTTTGATATATTTTCGTAAAACAGATAAGCTTTGTAAATCCATATAATTTCCAACCTTATTTTGTTAATTTATTGTTATCGTTTTTATGTTCATAATAAACCAAGCGAGTGGAGTTTGCAAGAACACCAACAGTATGAGCAATGTGTAAAAGTCCTGCTGTAACAGGGGATAAAATACCAAAAGCAGCAAGAAATAAACCTGCAATATTTGAACCTGTTGCAATCCAAAAGTTTTGATAAACAACTTTAACAGTTTGTTTACTTAATGCATGAACGTACACAATACCATCAAGTTTATCATCAACTAGTGTAATATCAGCTGCTTCCACAGCAACTTCAGATCCACCATCACCCATAGCAATGCCAATGTTTGCGTGTGCTAATGCCATAGCATCATTAATACCATCACCAATCATTATAACAGAACTATGTTTTTCTTGTAATTCTTTGACAATATTACCTTTATCTTCAGGCATTACAGAAGAATAGAATGTTTTAATGCCTAAAGTATCACATAATTTTTGTGCAGAATAATATTCATCACCAGTGATAAGATAAATATTTTTCAGTCCACTATTTTTAAGCATTTGAACAACTTCTTTTGCTTCAGGACGAATAATATTATCAAAAGTAAGGAGAGCAATAAGTTCTTTGTCTTTAGCTACAAAGAGCATTGTTTGTCCGCTATCTTTTACTTTTTGTTCATAATCAGAAACTTCTTGAGCTGTAATATCAATAGCATGTTGTTCCATTATTTTTGCATTACCAATAATAATTTCATTGCCAAGAATTGTAGCAGAAACTCCCATACCAAGAAAATATTCGCAACAAGTATGAGCAATAGGAATAATATTATTTTCTTTTGCTCTTTTATTCATAGCCACAGCAAGTGGGTGGTGGTTATGTGTTTCAGCAGAATAAATAATTTGTAATAATCCTTGTTCAAAACTTAAAGATTGAGATTCTTCAGAAAGATGATAGTAAGTACCGTCATTTTTAAGAAGTTTTATATCAACAAGTTCTGGTTCTGTTGTTGTAAGTGTACCTGTTTTGTCAAAACAAACACAATCAGCACTACCAACAGTTTCAAGATATTTACCACCTTTAATAAGAATTTTTTTCTTAGCAGCAGCATTCATACCAGCACTTACAGCTGTACTTGCAGCAAGAACCGTAGCACAAGGGCAAGCCATAACAAGCATAACTGTGAAGGCACGCCATAAACTTTGTGTAAGAATAAAGGTAGCACCTGTTGCAATAAGACCTAAGCGAACAAGATTTTTTGCTAGTTTATCTGCTAATTGCTCAATAGGAGCTTTATTTTTTAAGTTATCTTCAACAAGACAAAGAATACGGGAAAGATATGTTTCATCTCCTACTTTATCTGCACATACATAGATAACTCCATGACGAATAAAAGTACCAGCTAAAACTTTATCTCCAATAGTTTTAGGGATATAGTCTGTTCTACCAGTAATAGGGCTTTCATCAAGAAGGGCATTGCCATCTATAATTTCACCGTCAATACATACTTTTTCACCGGTATGTAAAACAACAATATCACCTTTTTTTAGATCATCAGTTTTTACTTCAACTTCAACACCTTCAACAAGTTTAAATGTATGATGTGTTGTTTGATTTAAAATATTAGCAATAGATTTTCTTGAACGTTCAGTGATCCATGCTTGTAAAAGATCTGCACCAGCATTGATCCAAAGAATTTCAAGAGCAGTTAATGCTTGTCCTGTAACAGCAGAAACAATACAACCAGTGCCTAAGAAAGCATCTAAACCAAATTTTTTCTTTTTAAAGCTTTTGTATCCTTGATATATTAAAGGAAGTGAAAAAGCAGTTGTAATAAGTCCTAAAGGACTAAAGAAAGCTTGGCTTACGGCAAGTCCCATAAGGGTATTTCGTACAAAAACAGTACCAGTAACAGCAGATAAAATGCTAAAACGAATTAAAGCTGGGCGTACAAGATTTTCATCAGCACTGATATTGCAAGTCTTGCATGAGCTACAAGCTTCTCGCATAGAAGGAATTAATAATGTTTTAGGTTTTATAGTTGCATCTAAAAAATCTAAAAGTTGTTGTGCTAGTAAAACTTGTTTATCATAGGTAATAACAACACTTTGACAAGCAAAATTGGATCGTACAAAATATATACCAGAAAGGGTAGATAATTTTGTTTCAAAATTTTTAAACCAATCGGCTTCTAATTTTTTCAAGGTAATTTTAATTCTTAATCGACCTTGTATATTGTGCTTAATAATATAATTTTTTTTCATACGTCTAGTTCTTTGTTAAAAAGTTTAAAAAATAGTATAACATAATTTAAAAAAATGTTAACATAAATTTTTTTCTCTGTAAATGAATATCAAGTTCAATTTCTATTTTATTTATAGATAAGTGTACAAAGCTGTTGAAAATTTTTTGGACTAAGCATTTCAGCTCTTGTCTCTTTTGGAAAGCCTATTTCCTTCCAAATTATTTCATTATATTTTTCTTTTAATGCTTTTTGTAAAATACCATGTAATTGTTTTCGTCTTTGTTGAAAGCAAATTTTAATAAGTTTTGCTAAATTTTCAGGGTCAGTTGGTAATTCATTTTTAGGTAATGGTTTAAATACAATAATTTCAGAATCAACCTTAGGGGGTGGCGTAAAAGCACTGGGGCGAATCACAAAACCTTTTTCAACCTTACAAAAACTTTGTATCCAAACAGATAAAGCACCATAAGTTTTTGTATCTTCTTTTGCTCTAATACGTTCAGCAACTTCTTTTTGTATCATAAAAACAGCTTTTTTAAGGTTTGGCACTTTAGATACAATATCCCACATCATAGGAGAGGCAACGTTATATGGTAAATTTCCCATAATTTTCCATTCTCCTTCAAGGTTTTCCCAATTAAAGGTTAAGGCATCAATATGAAAAACTTTTATATGTTCTAACTGATTTTCTTTAGCATAATTTTCATGGTTTATTGCAAAAGTATCATCTTTTTCTAAAAGCCATAATTTTTGACAAGGTTTTTCTCGTAAAATGGAAGTTAATGCACCAGGACCAGGTCCAATTTCCATAACTTGATCATTTTCTGTTATTTCACCTAGTTCTATAATTTTATTGATAACACTTTCATTTTTTAAAAAATGCTGTCCTAAACTTTTTTTAGCAATAATTTTTTCTTCTGACATATATAAACTCATTATAGGGTATCATAACGTAAAAATTGTAAAGATAAACCAGCTCTACCTTGACTTACAGAGCGTAATTTTGTGGCAAAGCCAAAAAGTTCTTGCATAGGAGCAATAGCTTCAATATATTTAATATTTTGTTTATCGTATAATTGTTCAACTTTTGCTTTACAGGTATTAAGTAAATTCATAACAGCTCCTAAATTTTCATCAGAAGTATTAATTTCTATTTTCATTATAGGATATAATGTTTGAAGAGTAGCATTTTGATACATTTTATACAGACCAAATTGTATAGCATTTTGTATACCTAAAAGGCTTGTATAGGCTTCCTCATAGAGATTGTCTATTGTTATTTTTATATCTACAAGAGATTTTTCATTAAATCCTGTATCAAGAAGGTTTAAAATAAAGTTTGTAAGATAGCTTTGTGTATCTTCTTTTGTAATACTTTTGTATTTTTGTAAAAGAGGAAGTAAATTTTCTGCAAAAGATATTTGATTACCTAAACCACGATCATTTTTACAAACAGAAAGAACTATATGCCCTTGATGAAGTTTTTCACCAATTTCACGATCATAATGATATATTTCTTGAATTGGTTCTTCATTATTAATTGTTTCTTTTAAAATTACTTCAGGGTTTCCCATACGAGGAGAAATTTTATATTCTCTTTCAATACGTTCTGCTAAAATAGCTAAATGTAGTTCTCCCATACCTGATACAAGTCTTGTGCCTTGCTCAAGATTTACTAAAAGTGTAGGGTCTTCTAATGTAAAGCGTTCTAGAGCTAAATCTAAAATTTCAGCTTCTTCTGTATTTTTAGGTTCAAAGGCAAGAGAGATAACAGGTTTATATTTATGAAAATCTTCATAAGGTGTAAAATTTTCATTATTGGATAATGTATGTCCAGTTAAAGAAGATTTTAAACCAATAACTCCAATTAAATCCCCTGCATGAGCTTCAGATATTTTTTCATGATAATCTGCATGAATTTTATATAAATGATCAATTCGTTCTTTTGTTTTGGTATTGATATTATAAAGAACAGCGTTTTCTTTTATACAGCCATTATATACACGAATAAGTGAAAATCTATGGGTATTTTCAAGTATAACTTTATAAACTAGAGCTTCAATAGTTTCATCATGATAATTATCATTTTTTAATGGCATTACATCATATGGACTAGGTAAATATGCACAAATGGCATCAAGTAATGGTTGAATACCAATATTTTTTAATGCTGACCCCATAAGAGTAGGTGTTGCAAGGCGATTTATGCAAATTCTTCGTATAGCTAATTCAATATCTTGATTTGTATATGTATTTTCTAAATAAAGAGTAGCAAAATCATCATCTAAATCTGCTATATCTTCAATAAGTTTTTCACGCCATATTTCTGCTTCTACTTTAAAATCACCTTGAGGTTCAGAAAAAGAATAGGTTTCTCCTTGATTTTCAGTATCAAAAGTAAGTTGTTGCAGTGTGATTAAGTCTATTATTCCTTGAAAACCTTGTCCTTGCCCTACTGGAATCTGTAATAAAAGTGGTTTAGTATTAAGTCTTTCTTGCATAGAAAGTAGTACATTTTCAAAATCAGCACCAATTCTATCAAGTTTATTAATAAAAGCGATTTTAGGTTTATGTAAATTTTCTGATTGACGCCAAACAGTTTCTGATTGTGGTTCAACTCCACCAACAGCACAAAAAATTCCAATAGCTCCATCTAAAACTTGTAAAGAGCGTTCAACTTCAATAGTAAAATCAACATGTCCAGGAGTATCAATAAGATTTAATTGATATTCTTTCCATATACAATTTGTACTTGCAGCAGTAATTGTTATGCCTCGTTCTTGTTCTTCTGGCATAAAGTCCATTGTTGCATTGCCATCATGCACTTCTCCCATTCTGTGTATTTTATGGGTGTAATATAAAATACGTTCAGAAACAGTTGTTTTGCCAGCATCAATATGTGCTATTATTCCAATATTGCGTATTTTTTTTATTTGTTCTGTAATTTTCATAATATTATTCAAAATCAATTTTTAATGTATGATATTGTATTTTTTTTGTAAAAAAATCAGAATGTAAGTTTGGATACAGAAAACAAAATTCCATACCATGAGAATAATTTTGTAAACCAGTATCAGAAATACAAAAGCTTATATCAGCTATTACGTTTTGTTGTTTTTTGTTTTGCATTTGTATAGCTTTATAAGGTTCTTCTTCTTTAAATATAATATCTTCTTTTGCGTATGCAAGTTCTATCTCTTGTTTGTATTGTACTGGGGCAATGATAGAAAGGGAAGAATTATCAAGAAAAATATTTTTGTGAAAGGGAAGTGTTTGCTTGGTACAATATATGATTTTTGTTTCATTATTAGCTATATTTTGTAATTCTTGATAAAAATTTTGTGGTGCAAAATAGCTATTTTCAATACCAGCTAGTTCTAAGCATGTTAGAAAAATAGCTTTTTTTTGTTCTGTAATTTCTTTATCAAGAAATACAAAAATATTTTCAACTTTTGCAATAATTGCTTGGCATAAAAGTGCTAAAAATTTTGTAGGATAACTATATGTTTTATCAATATAAAAAAGGAGGTTTTTTTCTTGTTGATTGCAATAATAATGTTCAAAACCATTATTGCTACTTTCTAAAAAAAATTGCCCTAAAAGTGGTGCTTTATGTTGGGTAAATTGAAAAGCTATGGCAGTTTTTATGAAGCTACGTTGATAATCACCCATATTTTCATAAGCAGTGGCAAGAATTTCATCATCAATTTTATTATGGTAGTTATTTTCTATAAATTTTTCAAACATAATACACTCATTTTGTTTTGGAATACATATAAAATAACCGTTTGATTTTATTTTGTCTATGGTATAGGTATTAAAAAATAAGAATGCATTGTGGAGTTTTGCATGGAATGGAAAATAGCTGTGTATATTTTTGTTTTTTTTAGTTATGTTCTAGCATTCTTTGCAATTATTCAATGCCTTTTAAAAACAAAATATCCCCAAGCTGCTCTTGCATGGTGTGGGGTTATTTTAATGTTACCCTTTATTGGTGCAATATTATTTTTTATCTTTGGTGTAAATCGTATTGATAGCAAGGCATCAAAATTATTTTTAGATGTAGCAAATGCAAGATTAAAACATTTAGAAAGTTTACGACAAAAACACTGGTCGCACACACCTACTACGCATAATCGAGAAGATTTTCCTATTATGAATATTGGGGAACGTAGACAAGGTCTTGCTTGTGTTGGCGGAAATAGTATAGTTCCTTTATTTAATGGTGATGAAGCGTATCCTAAAATGCTTGAGGCAATACAAAATGCTACAAATCATGTTTTTATAAGCACATATATTTATGGTGGTAAAAAAATGGGAGCAGCTTTTACAGATGCTCTTATAGAAGCATATAAACGTGGGGTAGATGTAAGGGTAATTGTTGATGGCGTTGGATCGTTTTTTTCTTTTCGTAAATGGAAAAGAAAATTAGAAAAAGCAGGGGTTTCTGTTTTTTTATTTATTCCTCCTCGTCTTTTTCCTTTACAAATTGCAATAAATTTGCGTAACCATAGAAAATTATTAGTTTGTGATGATATTGCTTTTACAGGTGGTATGAATATTTCTGATGGGAATTTAGTATTAAAAAAACAACGTTCACCAGTGCAAGATGTTCATTTTTGTTGTAAAGGTCCTATTATTAGTGCATTACGAGAGGCTTTTTTATTAGATTATGCGTTTGTAACAAAACAAGAGCAATTAATGACTTATGATGAACCACAATCACAAGGAAATATGGACGCACGCATGATTATGGACGGTCCGGGTACTGATGATGATCCTATATTAAATACGCTTTGTGGTGTATTTAGTTCTGCAAAAAAAGAAATTCTTATTATTAATCCATATTTTTTACCTACACGTGAAATAATTATTTCATTAATTAGTGCTGTATCACGTGGAGTGCGTGTGAGAGTTATTTTGCCTGCTAAATTAGATCATGTTTATGTTGGTTGGGCAGCAGATCATATTATTCCTACTATGTTAAATGAAGGAATAGAGTTTTTAAAACAACCAGCACCTTTTGCTCATACAAAATTAGTTTTAATTGATGAAATTTATAGTTTTTTAGGTTCAACTAATTTTGATCCTCGAAGTTTAAAATTAAATTTTGAATTAAATTTAGAAGTTTTTTCTGAAGAATTTAATGCAAAGCTTGTTAATTATGCAAAAGAAATAATGTCAAAATCTATTGAAGTAAAACAATTCCAATACTTAGTGGAACATAATTCTTTTTTAGGTTTTTTAAAACGATTAAGAAATGCAAGTGCATGGATATTTAGTCCATATTTATAGAGGTATTATGCGTTGTTATATTAGTTTAGGTTCAAATTTAGGCAATACAGAGGAAAATTTACAAAAAGCAATTTTAAGCATTGTGCAACATAATGCTATTTCTCTTATAAAATCTTCTTCTGTATATAAAACAGAGCCACAAGGGGATAAAAATCAAGAATGGTTTGCCAACCAAGTTATAATTATTGATTATAATGTTGATGGAGAAAAAGAACTAATTGCAGAAAATCTTATGCAATATCTCTTAGGTGTTGAGGCAGGTTTGGGGCGAATACGTGATGAAGCAAGGCGTTTTGGACCACGTATTATTGATATTGATATTCTTTATATTGAGGATTTGCTACTTAATACGCCTATTTTGACAGTTCCACATCCACGAGTTTTAGAACGTGCTTTTGTATTAATTCCCTTGCAAGAAATTGCTCCTAATATTAGAATAGCAGAAAGTACAATACAAGAGGCTCTAGCAAAATTAGAGTATAGAGTTGAAAATAATAAGATATATCAATAGATAAAAGAAGTGAGGAAAATATGATTTTTAAAATTTTGATTTTTGTTGCTGTTGCTTATGCTCTTTATCGTTTATTTATGAATGATAGAAAAAAAAATGAAGAAAAAGTACAAAATGATGAAGCACGTAAAGTTGCTGATGGTACATTAGTGCGTGATCCCATTTGTGGCGTATATGTTGATAAAGAAAGTAGTTTTTCTGTAAGAAATGGGGATACAGTAGAACATTTTTGTTCCCATGAATGTCGTGAAAAATATATTCAACAAGTTCAAGAACAACAAAAATTAGAAAAGTAAAATTTTTTTGAAGAGAAATTTTATAGATATTTTTTGAGAGGGAAACTTTTGAAAAAGTTTCCCTCTCAAACTCTCCTTTCAAAACTTTTTAATATAAAGCACATTTTGCGTACAAAA
>JAHHTE010000029.1 GCA_020024815.1 Mailhella sp. | reverse complement strand
TTTGAGGAGAGAGTTTGAGAGGGGAACTTTTTCAAAAGTTCTCCTCTCAAAAAAATAAACAAAACCTACTTTATTTCACTAAAATGATACCTTCAAAGGAATAAAATTTTGTATTTTGGTCTTGCCAAGCATTTTGCGGTAAACCTGCTTTTAAGGATAATTGATTTAATGTTTCTTCTTTTGTCCAACCTTGTTCTGTGGCTACCTGTGGTAAAAACACAGCTCTATTATTATCATTTTCTAATAAAATTCCATGCGTTCCAATTATAATTTCATCTAAAGAACAAGGAACAAAAGGTGTTAAAATTGTTATTTCCCAAGTAATAAATTCTAATTCATCTTCTGTAATAGGATAAAATCGAGTATCCTCTAAAGCTGCTGCATACGCCATTCGTGCAACTGTTTCCCATAAGGGATATTCTTGAGCCATAAGACCTATACAACCACGTAATTTTTTTTGTCCTTTTTCCATTTTATAATATGTTACAAATGCACCACATTTTTCTAACAAAAATGAGTTAATTGGATTTTTAAATTTTAACTCTTGCAAAGATTTTTTTTCTTTCACACAATCAGTTAATATTCCTGCAACAATTCCATGCAAATAAAATTTTACTTCATCATCTATTTTATTATTCATAATACCCCACAAAAAAAAGGCGATTTCTCGCCTTTTTTAATCTAATTCTAAAGGAGGATAAATCATGGCATCTAATTGTATACCTTCATTATCTATACAAACAATACTTGCTTTTATTTGTTTTTTATTTTTCAAATGCACAGTATGGTTAATTATTTCCAAACGATCTTCAGCTAACCACTTTAAAGCTTGCACATAAATTTTATGCTCAAGACAATGGATTCTATTTTGTAAACTTTCTTCTGTATCTTCTTGTCTACAAGGCACTATGGCTTGAATAATAATAGGACCTGCATCCATTTCTTCACTTACAAAATGCACAGTGCAACCTGAAAATTTTACACCATAATTTACAGCATCTCTTGCTCCATGCACACCAGGAAAAGATGGTAAAATAGCAGGATGAATATTAATAACTCGTTGTGGAAAACTTGCTAAAAAATACGGTGTAACCATTCGCATATATCCAGATAAAACAACACAATCAGCACCAGATTTTTTTATTTCTTCAACAACTTTTTTATCATATTCTTCACGACTTGCAAAAAGTGTATGGTCAAGAAGAATATGCTTAAGTCCAAATTGTTCTGCTCTATCAAGAACTTTTGCATTTGGTCTATTAGCAAGCACAAGACAAATTTCAGCATCTAATTTTTTTGCTTTAACTGCTTCAAAAATAACTTGTGCATTTGTACCACTACCTGATGCTAAAATGGCAAGTTTTAAACTCATAATAACCTACTTTGCAAGTTTCAAAAGTGATTGATAATAAGGTGCGTTTACATCTATATCATCAGCAAAAAATTTTGTTATTTCAGCAAGTAACGCTGGAATAGTAAAATCTTTTGGTTCAATTTCAGCTTGATAACCATATTCTTTTAATGTTGCTGTTGTAATTGGACCAATAGAAGCAAATTTAACATTAGTTGCTTTTTTCAATGTATTACTTTCAATACATTCCATAAAATTACGAACAGTAGAAGAAGAGGCAAAACTTATGCAATCAACTTGATCAGCTTCTAAAGCTTCCATAAGTTCATCTTTATTAGCCATAGCTTTAACCGTACGATATGTAGGAGCAATAGTAACTTTTGCCCCTGCTTTTTCTAAAACTTCTGGTAATACTTCACGAGATTCCAAAGCACGAGGAATAAGAATGTTTTTTCCTTTTATATCAAACTGACAAAGTCCTTCTGCAACAGATTCAGCAACATAGGTTTCAGGAACAAAATCAGGAATAACACCAAGTTTTTCAACTTCTTTACGAGTAACTGGGCCAATAGCTGCTATTTTTGCTTTATACAACACTCGACAATCTTTACCTGCTGCACGTAAACGTTTTGCAAAATGTTGAACACCATTTACAGAAGTAAAAATTATCCAATCAAAATCATCTATTTTTTGAATAGCATTATCTAATATTTCATAGCTATCCATTGGCTCAATGGTAATAGTAGGAAATTGAATAACCCTTGCCCCAAGACTCATAAGCATAGCAACCATATCACTAGCTTGTTCTCTTGAACGTGTTACAACAACTGTTTTTCCAAAAAGAGGTCTTTTTTCATTCCAATTTAATTTATCACGTAAAGAAACAACATGGCCAACAACAATAACAGAAGGATTTTTAAAACCCTCACGAATAGCAGCTTCAGGTAATTCTTCAATTGTTGCATTTAAGGAACGTTGATTTGGCATAGTTCCCCAATACACCAAAGCTGCTGGAGTTTTTGGATCCATACCAGCTTTTATTAAATTTTTAGAAATATCTGGTAAATTTTTCATACCCATAACAAAAACTAATGTTGATGCACTTTTTGCTAATGCGTCCCAATTATGTACAGAATCTGGTTTTGTTGGGTCTTCATGTCCTGTAATAATAGTTACAGAAGAAGCTGCTGTTCTATCTGTTAAAGGAATACCAGCATAAGCAGGACCTGCAATGGTACTACTAATACCAGGAACTTCGCAAAATGGCACACCATTATCATATAAAGCACGCCCTTCTTCTCCACCACGTCCAAAAATATATGGATCGCCACCTTTAAGACGAGCTACAATTTTACCTTCTTTTGCTTTTTGCACAAGCAATGCATTAATATCTTCTTGACTCATTGCATGATTGCCTGCAATTTTACCCACATATATTTTTTCAGCATCAGGACGGGCATGACTAAGTAAAATATCACTTGCTAAATAATCATAAACAATAACATCAGCACGACTAAGAGCATCTAATCCTTTGCAAGTAATAAGACCTGGATCTCCAGGACCTGCACCAATAAGATAACAAAACATGATGCCTCCACATACACTTTTATTTTAATAAACATTCTTATAACGACAAATTATCTCTTTCGCAACATTTATATTTATAACCTTTTTCTAAGTCCTTTAAATGACATACACATATGGTCAGAGTTTTGACAAACAATATTAATATAAAATTAACTATTTATAATAAATAAGTTATCATAATTGGTATAAATTTTGCAATGATTTTATAAAAATGTTTTTTATGGATTATTAATCATAGGTATTGTTTTATGTTAAAAGACACATTAAGTTTATCTCAACCCTTAAGAGGTTCTGGTTATAATGAATATTTGCTTGGTAGAATGCAAAACAAGCAAGGTCCTCAAGAAGCAATTAACCAATTTGAGCAAAACATGAATAAAAATTCTTTAATGGATAATGTTTCTAGTTTTGCAACAGAATTACGCTCACAAAATCTTGTACGTGCTATGGCAACAGTACAAAACAATTCCTATGGACAAAATAATGCTCATGGAATGAAACCTACACTTTCTGAACAAGGAGCAAAAATTGATGAAAATGGAAATATACATTTCCAAAATCAACAAGCTCCTATAACTTCTCAACAAAACATAACAACACAAAACACTGTTCCTAGTAAATCTGTACAATCTTCTGCTATTCCTAATGCTATTATTAATCCAATTCCTATAAATACAACAGAAGCAAAGCAACTTCCACAAAAAAAAGGAATAGCTATTAATTCAATGCGAGCTATGGCTCTTGATTCAAGATCTATTAATATTCTTAACAGAATAGCTCAAAAAGATACAAATCCCTCACAAGGAATGCTACTTAGCTCACGAGATAGAAATGCACGACGTTCTACTGCAAAAGATAAAATGATAGATCAAATTGCATCAGTAAGCAATGCCAATTACCAACTTGGGCAATTATCTAAAAAATATGAATCTGCTAGCATGGGTAGTTTAAGCATTGGTTATGATAAAACAGGTGGAACTTCTTACGGAACCTACCAACTATCTTCACGTACTGGAACATTTAATAAATTTATTGAATACTTACAAGATAAAGAACCTCAATGGGCAAAAAAATTATCTGAAGCAGGTGCTGCTAATACAGGAAGTCGAACTGGAGCTGTCCCTTCTGCATGGCAAGCACTTTGTAAAGAAAATCCTCAACGAATGCAAGAACTTGAACATGATTTTATTGTAAAAAGCCATTTTGAACCTGTTCTTTCTTATGTAAAAGAAAAGTGGCAAGATAAAATTGCTCCAGCTATTAAAGAAGTTTTATTTAGTACTTCTGTTCAGCATGGTGTAAATGGTGCAAAATATATTGTTGATCAAGCTCTTAATTCTATGAAACAACAAAAATTACAAGCAAATAATCATGAACAAGCAGGAACAGAACTACTAATGGAAAGTATTCCTCATAAGCAAAAAGATATTTCCACTACCAATTTAGCAGAACAAAAATCTTTTATTGAAAATATTTATGCTCATAGAAAAAATAAATTTGGTTCCTCAACAACTTTTGTTCAAGAAGCTGTAAAAAGACGTTTTATCAATGAACAAAAAGATGCATTAAAAATGCTAGGTTAATTTTTATTAACCTACCTTATAATAAAATTTAGCCGTTTACCATGTGTATACGGCTTTTTTATATAATTACTAACCAATAAAATAAAACTAATTTTATATTATTACTCATTTTTGCAATTAATTCATATAAAATTTTACAAAAAAATACTAACAATAAATTTTGAAAAAATTTGACGACACTAAAAAAAAACGTTATTTTTTTGATATATTATTTATAATCTTATTGTATTATAAGGATTTTTTATGCCAGCGGAATGTTCCCCTCCAGAAAAAACATTTTGGGTCTATGTTTCTCTTTGGATAGCTAACTTTTTTTCTCCTCTTCTTTATAGTGGTGTAACTACAATTTTACCATCAATAGCCCACGATTTTCATACATCAGCAGCAACTATATCACTTATTGTTATGCTTTTTGCCTATTCACAAGGATTTGTAGGATCTATTGGTGGGCGTATGAGTGATTTGTTTGGCTTAAGAAAAATGATGACAATAGGTTTCATTATTTGCTTTCTTACACTCATAGGACTTTTTATTTCAACAAATTTCACTATGCTTATTATTTTTCGCTGTATACAAGGAATAGGTACAGCATTACTTATAAGTAGTAGTACAGCCATTGCAATAAATATAACTCCAATTTGTAAACGTGGTTCTATTCTTGGAATTTTAACTTCAGCCGCCTATCTAGGTGCTTCACTTGGTCCTATTATTGGTGGTGCTGTTGCTACATTCTTTGGTTGGCGTTTTCTTTTTATTTTACTAATGATCCCAAGTCTGGCTGGACTTATATTATTTAGAGGTGCATTACGTTTAGAATGGTGCACATTAGATGAAGAAAAATTTGATACAAAAGGAGCTATCATGCTAGGGCTTGGCACAGGTGCAATTTCACTTGGTACAGGTCTTTTTAGTATGTACTTTCCACTTTTATATCTTGTTCCTATTGGCTTTATTTTATTAGCAATTTTTGTTTATATGCAAAAACACACACGCTACCCTATTATTAATATAGATTTATTCACAAAATCAGGAAAATTTAGTCTTGGTATTATTAGCATAATGGTAAATTTTGGAGCTGCTACTTCTTTTGTATATTACTCCACAATGTATTTTCAACAAGTACGTGGATTTACACCACTAATGGCTGGATTTTTTCTTTTATTTAAAAGTATGGCACAATTTGGAGTAACCCCTTATGCAGGAAAATTATCCGATAAAATACATCCTGAATATATAGTTATTTTAGGTATTATTCTTAGTACAGTTAGCCTTATTGGTACTGCATATTTAAATGAAAATTCTAGTATTTATTATATTTATACTACCTTATTTTTATCTGGTGTAGGACTTGCTATTTTTTCTGCTCCTAGCACTGTATCAGCTTTGCAAGATATACCATCTAAAGAAATTGCTGTTGCCTCAAGCCTTACAGCAACCTCAAGAAGTATGGGAATATTAACTAGTCAAATCATAGTTTCTTTAGCAATTTCTCATTACTTAGGAGAAAAAACAGTTAATGCTGAAACTATTCCACTTTTCCTAAACTCCATGAAAGCATCATTCTTGGCAATATCAGCAATCAATATACTCTGTTTACTAGGTTATATTATTTTAGCAATAAAAATTCATCATTTAGACACTATACACAAAAACAAAAATAATAAAGATTGAGATTGACATAATATAGCATTATGTCTAAACTTTTCTCACAAAAATTTTAAGGGGTATCGTATGAAATTTGCTCAACGTCTATCACGTGTAAAACCTTCTGCAACATTAGCAGTAAATGCAAAGGCTTTAGAATTAAAAAATAAAGGAATTAATGTTATATCCCTTGCAGTTGGTGAACCTGATTTTAATACCCCTGAACATATTAATAATGCAGCACATAAAGCTATTGATGATCACTTTACCAAATACACAGCAGTTCCAGGTATTCCTGCTGTTCGTAATGCTATTTGTACATATTTTGAAAAATGTTATGCTATAAATCCAAAACCAGAAAATGTTATTCTTAGTAATGGTGGTAAACAATGCCTTTATACGCTTTTTCTTTGTCTTTTAGATGAAGGTGATGATGTGCTAATTCCTACCCCATACTGGACAAGCTATCCTGATATGGTTGCCTTAGTAGGTGCAAATCCTGTTTTTGCAGAAACAACAGTTCAAAATGGTTATAGACTTACCATTGAAGATTTAGAAAAAGCTGTTACCCCAAAAACCAAACTTCTTCTTATTAATAGTCCAAGCAATCCAAGTGGAGTAACATACTCACAAAAAGAAATTGATACTCTTATTAATTGGGCTATCAAAAAAGATATTTTTGTTATTGCTGATGAAGTATACGACCAACTTGTTTATAATGATGAATATAAATCTTCTGCAAGTAAATTATGGGAACAATATCCTGATAAAATAGCCATTGTTAATGCTTTATCTAAAAGTTTTGCCATGACAGGTTGGCGTCTTGGCTTTGTTCTTGCCCATGAAAGTCTTATAAAAGAAATGACAAAACTACAAGGACAAATGACTTCCAATGTTTCTTCTATTGGACAAAAAGCAGCTATTTCCGCATTAACTTCTTCCTATGATTGTATTATCCCCATGAAAGAAGCTTTCAAAAAGCGACGAGATTACGCATATACTGAAGTATCATCATGGAAAAATGTAAATTGCCCTAAACCCGAAGGAGCTTTTTATCTTTTCCCTGATGTAAGTGGTCTTTTTAATGATAAATACAAAAATGCAGCAGAACTATGCACATATTTACTTGAACATGCTAAAGTTGCTGTTATGCCAGGAGACGCTTTTGGTGCTCCAAATTGTATTCGTATTTCCTATGCTGTTTCCGATGAAACTTTAAAACAAGCTCTAACCGCTATTAAAGAAGCACTTTATAACTAATGATTAATTATTATAATACAGAACAATTTTCTTTTCCTAAAGAAGATCCTATTGCCATTAGAAAAATTATTGGCTTTATAAATAAATTAAAAGAAGAAAAACTTCCTTTTTCTACACTTGATTTTGTCCAAGAACTTTTACAGCAAATAAAAGAACTTGAACCATATTTTACACAATTTGATCATCTTCTTTTACTTGGTATTGGGGGATCAGCCTTAGGTCCTCATGCATTACAAAAAACCTTTAGTCCACAAGATAAATTTGTTTTACAAAACAATAAACAAAAACAACTTTGGGTTATTGATAATGTCCATTCTGTGCATTTAAGTGAATATCTTGAACATTTACCTTTAGAAAAAACACTGGTTCTTACTATCAGTAAATCAGGATCAACCTTAGAAACAATAGCACAGTATTTTATTTGCAAACAACATTATGAAAAAATATTACCACAAACTTGGCAAAAACATTTTTTCATTATCACCGACAAAGAAACTGGTTTTCTACGTGAAGAAGTTCAAAAATATGCCTTTAAATCTTTACCTATCCCAAGTGCATTAGGAGGAAGATTTAGTATTTTTTGTGCTGTTGGTCTTGTTCCTGCGGCTTTTCTAGGTATTGATTATAAATCCTTTATTCAAGGAGCTATCACAGCCAAAGAAACTTTTTTTCAAGAATGTGAAAACTATTGTAAATCAAGTCAAAATCCCTTACCTAAACTTTTTGAACTTGCCAATTTTACTTTTAGTACCATGCAAGCAGGTTTTTCTGAACTTATTTTCTTTAATTATATCCCAAAATGGGCAAGTCTTAATCTTTGGTTTAGACAATTATGGTCAGAAAGTTTAGGAAAACAAGGCGTTGGCTCAACCCCTGTTATTGCACTTGGCACTGTTGACCAACACTCTATTTTACAACTCTTTCTTGATAGTAAACCAAATAAATCAGCTATATTTTTAGAATCTTACACACAAGGGAGAAGTCCACTTTGTACAATTTCAAATACATTACCCGAAAAATGGAAATGGTTAGCTAATAAAAATATTACTGATGTACTTTATGCAGAAACAAAAGCAACCAAAAAATCCATGATTAATCACCATATTCCTCTTTGTTCTATGGAATTTTCTGAAATTAATGAAAATAGTTTTGGAAAACTTATGTGGGAATTATGTATGGTTACAATTCTAACTGCATACTTTCTTGAAATAAATCCTTTTGATCAACCAGCAGTAGAAGAAAGTAAAACTATTGCAAAACAAAGTCTTTCTAAGCAAAACTAACTATGATGTATACTCTTCCATTAGGCTTTAAATTAGCTGTTGCAAATGCAAATTTTAGAGGCAAAAATCTTCCAAGAAATGATCTAGCATTACTACTTTGTGATGATAACGCAACAGCCACAGCTCTTTTTACAACAAACGTTTTTAAAGCAGCTCCTGTTTTATGCTCACAACAAAACCTTGCTACAAGCAAAAATATTCGTGCTGTTATTATAAATTCAGGCCAAGCAAATGCTTGTACTGGCGAAAAAGGAATGCAAGCTTGCCTCAAGACTCAAGAAATGCTTGAAAAAGCATTTTCTCTTCCCCATGCTTCTGTACTCACAGCTTCAACTGGTGTTATTGGTGCACACATGGATTTAACAAAATGGGAGCAAGCAATACCAAGTTTAGAAAACAGTTTAGGTTCTGTTAGCCTAGAAGAATATGCAAAAAGCATTATGACAACCGATGCTTTTCCAAAAATAAGCTATAAAAAAATAGAAAAAAATGGAAAAGAAATTATTTTTGCTGGTGTTGCAAAAGGTGCAGGTATGATTTGCCCCAATATGGCAACCATGCTTAGTGTTATTTTTACAGATGTAAAAGTTGAAAAAAATGTTTGGCAAGAAGTTGTTAAAAATGCCGTAAAAACAGGGTTCAATCAAGTAAGCGTTGATGGAGATACTTCTACTAATGATAGTCTCTTTGCTCTAGCAAGTGGAAAAAGCGAAACAGAACTTGATAAAGATGAGTTACAAAAAATTATTAGCGAAATTTTACAAGAATTAGCATATTTACTAGTAAAAGATGGTGAAGGTGCTAGTAAAGTTATGCATATAACTGTTACTGGAGCAAAATCTAATGAAGATGCTGAAAAAATTGCTAGAACAGTTGGACACTCCCAATTAGTAAAAACTGCAATGTTTGGCAAAGATCCAAATTGGGGACGCATAATAGCAGCTGCAGGTCGAGCTGGAGTTTCTTTTGATCCAAATTCATTAACTCTTAAACTTTGTGGAATAGAAATTTTCAAAAATGGACAACCCATTGATATGGATATAGACAAAGTTTTCTATTCACATTTAGAAAAAGTGGATATTAATGTTGAAATATTTTTACAAGAAGGGTCAGGACAAGCACATTTAAAAGCTTCTGATCTTTCTCATGATTATGTTTCTCTCAACGCTGATTATCGTTCATAATTTTACTTGAAAGTTTTTTATTTTTTTGAGAGGGAAACTTTTGAAAAAGTTCCCCTCTCAAACTCTCCTCTCAAAACTTTTTAATTTAAAAGCCTTTTTATATTTAGAAGAGCTTTTTATTATAGTATATACTATCAATAATAAGTTATAGTACTTTATAATGTTTTTTTAATACTCCAAAATAACAAATAAAAACACCTAAAGCCATTGCTTCAGCTAAAGGAATAGCTATCCATATTCCTGTTGCTTGCCAAAAATAGGATAAGATATAAACATTTAATAAAATAAAAACAAAAGTTCGTGTAAAAGCCAAAATAGCAGAAATTTTTCCATTACCTAAGGCTGTAAAGAGAGCTGATCCAAAGATATTTATTCCTTTAAATAGAAAGGAAAATCCAAAAATATATAGACCAAAAAGAGCAACATTAAATACATGGGAATCATCTTTAAAGAAAAATGCTGTTATATAAGGAACTAATAGAAAAAATAGTCCTGTAAAAACAAGAGAGGCAAAGAACACAAAGTATAAACATTTTTTTATTGTTATTTTTAAATAATCGGTATGTTTTGCTCCATACTGAAATGAAATATGGGGAGCAATACCAATAGAAAAACCAAAAAAGCCAGACATCATTAAATAATCACAATATAATGCAGAAGTATAAGCAGCAACTCCAGCAGAACCAATGAATTTCATCATAGCAATATTAATTAATATACAGCAAAAAGAAACTGAAACAGTGGAAATCATTTCAGAAGAACCATTATACATACTTTTCCATATTGCTTCCCATGAAAAAATAGGACGACCAAAGCAAAGCCCTTTTTTATTTTTGATAAAAAAGATTAATCCTCCAAGAGCAGGAATTGCACTCCCAATTACAGTAGCATAACTTGCCCCACTTATTCCCCATTGCCAATGTACTATAAAAATATAGTCTAAAATAATATTTGTTATTCCACCTAAAATACTTAACCATAATGTGAGCATTGGTTTACTTGCTGTTGCTAAAAAACATAAAAATAAAACTTGTAATATTCCTACATAATTATATTTCATTAAAATAGATAAATAATCTACTGTATAAGGTAATAAAATTTTATCCGAACCTAATAATAAACATATTTCTTGAATATAAAAACCAGAAACAAAAGTAGCCAACAAAGAAAGAACAGTTAATAAATAAAAAATAAAAGAGAAACACTGTCTTGCATACGTTAATTTTCCTTGTCCCATTTTATGAGCAATATAGGCACTGCCACCTGTTCCGAACATTGTAGCAAAAGCCATAAGTAAACCATAACAAGGATAGGCAATATTTAAACCTGATAACGCATCAGATCCAACATAACGAGCTACAAAAATTCCATCAATAATAGTATAAAAAGACATGAATATCATTGAAATAACAGTAGGTAAGGAAAATAAAAGTAGTTGTTTTAATGATAATTGGTCAGAAATATTAATTTTCATATATGCCTCAAAATGGTTTTGCATTTATAATCAATTTTTATTACTATAAAGTATAGTCAAACCCCATAGTCAAGAGAAAAAATGAATACAAATTTTTTAATAAAAACAGCTGAATTTGCAAAGATTTGTAATACTACAAAAGAAACGCTCTTTTATTATGATGAAATAAATTTATTAAAACCAGTATATATTTCTGAAAAAGGATATAGATATTATACGTTAACCCAATCAGATCAATTTTATGCTATTCGAGATCTAAAAAATTTAGGGGTGTCTTTACAAGAAATAAAAGAGATGACTAAAAATGCAAGCCCTGAACAACATTTTTGTTTTATTGATAAAATGCAAAATAAAATACAAGAAAAACAAAAAATATTAAAACAAACACATATAACATTAATGTATTTTAAAGAAGATTTAAATAATTATCTTTTAAAGAAAACAAATTATATTGATGAAATTCCTTCAAGTTTTATTTGTAAAATAAAATCAAATAAAAAAAATGATGCAATGGAATATGTACATAAATTTTTAGAGGTAGGGCAAATTGCACCTAAATTTGTTTTAGATTCACCCTTTTATGCTGGGGTTATTAGAAATACACAAGAACCTTTAAAAACATTTCTGTATGAATATTATTATTTCAGGCAACCCAAAAGTTGTTATAAAAAGAATTTCAAAAAACAAAAATGCTTAATTAGTTTTCATGATGAAAAATATGAAACAATTACTGAAAGTTATAAAAAACTGTTTAGTTACGCAAAACAAAATCATATACCATTAACAAATGAAATGTATGAGGAAATTTTATATTCTCCCTTATCCTCAAATCAAAATACATTTGTTATTAAAATCATGGCAAGAATAAGGGAGTAATAAATTTTTTATCAAATTTATAATAAAATATTTTTTTATAATTTTCTTTTTAATTCACGATAAATATTTATCAAATTAAATAAATCAGTTTTTAATTCGTCATTATTAAGCTTTGTGCTATCATAATATTTTGCACAAATATTGCCAAGTTCATAACCCTTTGCTAGGTCATTTTTTTTATCTAAATCTATTCTTTTTTCTTTAAATAAAGAATTATTAATATAGGGAGCTAGAATGTTTTGCCAATTACTTGTTACTAAAAGTATTTCTTTTTTTGCTGTATGATTAAATGTCTTTTTATAATAAGTCCATCCTTGATTTAAAGATAAATAAAACCCTTTCATATTACTTTTAAATAAGTAAACTATATAAAATCCTTTTTCAGCTTTTTCTGTAATTTCTTTATCAAAAATGGCAAGCCAAGGAATAGTTGCCCAATTTCCTTGTCCAGCTGAGCCTTTTATAATATATTGATTACTTTTAAAAAAATCATTAGTGAAAATTTTTTTAGGTTCAGTTCTAATGTAATTTGCAAGTGAATTATTTTTTAAACTTAAGTTTTTTTCAATTAGATAGTTGTTAGTAATTGTTGTAACATATTCTTTTAACATAATTAGTTCCTTTATGATTATATATAATCATAATATTCTTATAAAGTAAAGCATATAAAAATATAATTTTGTATACTATCTTCTAAAAAAAACTTCTAATTTTAGATTTTTCAATAAACCTTTGAAAAAAATTTTTAAGAGTGAAATTTTTGAAAAATTTTTTCATAAAAAGAATTAAATTTGTTACACTCTCTAATAAAGAAAAAAGAGAAAAATTTTAATTAATTTGTCTTTAATCTTGACAAATAAGTAAATAACATCTAATAATTTTTGTTCGGTTTATTGTGTTTAACTTTAAATGGAGGAAATTATGCCTACTATCAGCCAATTAGTACGTTTTGAACGTAAAAAGGTTGTAAAGCGTAAAAAGACCCCTGCATTGCAAGAATGCCCACAACGTCGTGGTGTATGTACTCGTGTATATACCACCACCCCTAAGAAGCCTAACTCTGCGCTTCGTAAAGTAGCTCGTGTGCGTTTAACCAATGGCATTGAAGTGTCTGCTTACATTCCTGGTGAAGGTCACAACTTACAAGAACACAGTGTTGTTATGATCCGTGGTGGTCGTGTAAAAGACTTACCTGGTGTTCGTTACCACATTGTTCGCGGTACTCTTGATACTGCTGGTGTTGCTGATCGTCGTCAACGTCGTTCAAAATACGGCGCAAAACGTCCTAAATAGTAAATTTTATTTGTATATCTACTCGGTAATTCGGTGGTTCCGTATTATCGGTTGGATTAACGTATTGGAGGAATCACCATGCCCCGTAAAGGTCCTGTTCCCCGTAGGGAGATTTTACCTGATCCAATTTTCAATAGTAAATTGGTTACTCGTTTTGTTAACCGTCTTATGTATGACGGTAAAAAAGGCCCAGCTGAAACCATTTTTTACAGTGCATTAAATTCATTAGCTGAAAAAACTGGTGAAGAAGCTATCCGTGCTTTTGAAAAAGCTATTGAAAATGTAAAACCACACGTTGAAGTTAAATCTCGTCGTGTTGGTGGTGCTAACTATCAAGTGCCAGTTGAAGTGCGTGCAGAACGTCAAAGCTCTCTCGCTATTCGTTGGCTCATTACTTATGCTCGTGCTAGAGGCGAAAAAGGCATGACCAATAAATTGGCTGCTGAACTTTTAGATGCATTTAATAGTCGTGGCGGTGCTGTAAAGAAAAAAGAAGATACTCACCGTATGGCTGAAGCTAACAAAGCATTCGCTCATTTCCGTTGGTAGGTCTATATGTCACGTACATTCCAAATTAAAGATATTCGTAACATTGGTATTATGGCGCACATTGATGCGGGTAAGACTACAACTACCGAACGTATCCTTTTCTATACTGGCGTATCACACAAAATCGGTGAAACACACGATGGTGGTGCTACCATGGACTTCATGGAACAAGAACAAGAACGCGGTATTACTATTACTTCTGCTGCTACTCAATGCTCTTGGAAAGGCCACACCATTAACATTATTGATACCCCTGGACACGTTGACTTTACTATCGAAGTAGAACGTTCTTTACGTGTTCTTGACGGTGCTGTTGCTGTTTTTGATGCTGTTGCTGGTGTTGAACCTCAATCTGAAACTGTATGGCGTCAAGCTAACAACTATGGCGTACCTCGTATTTGCTTTATCAACAAAATGGACCGTATCGGTGCAAACTTCTACCGTGCTGTTGATATGATTCGTGATCGTCTTCGTGCGAAACCAATCATGCTTCAACTTCCTATTGGTAAAGAAGACCTTTTTGAAGGTGTTGTTGACCTTGTAAAAGGAAAAGCAATTAAATTCGATAAAGAAACTAAAGGTGCTGATTTCTGGGAAGAAGATATTCCAGCAGATATGATGGATCTTTACGAAGAAAAACGCCAAGAAATGCTTGAATCAGTTGCTGAAGAAGATGAAGTACTTCTCAATAAATATCTTGAAGAAGGTACTTTAACTATTGAAGAAATTGAAACTTGTATTCGTAAAGCTACCATTTCTCAAGCTATTGTGCCTGTTCTTTGTGGTACTGCTTTCCGTAATATGGGTGTTCAACCACTTCTTGACGCTATTGTAAAATATTTACCTTCTCCATTAGACATTCCACCAATGAAAGGCTGCGATCCTGATGATGCAGAAAAAGAAATGGAATGTTATCCAGACGATAAAAAACCATTAGCTGGTTTAGTATTTAAACTTGCTGCTGACCCATATATTGGACACCTTTCTTTCTTCCGTGTATATTCTGGTGTTGTAGAACCTGGCATGAGCCTTCTCAATACTACTACCGGTAAAAAAGAACGTGTTGGCCGTATTGTTCGTATGCACGCTAATAAACGTGACGAAATTAAATGGGCTGGTGCTGGTGATATTGTTGCTCTTGTTGGTCTTAAAAATGTTGCTACTGGTGACACTCTTTGTGATGAAAGTCTTCCTGTAAAACTTGAATCATTAAATATCCCAGAACCTGTTATTGAACTTGCTATTGAGCCAAAAACAAAAGCTGATCGTGATTCACTTTCACAAGCTCTCAATAAACTTGCTAAAGAAGACCCATCTTTCCGTGTTAAAGGCGATGAAGAAACAGGTCAAACTGTTATCGCTGGTATGGGTGAACTTCACTTAGAAATTATTGTTGACCGTTTATTACGTGAATTTAACGTTCAAGCTAATGTTGGTAAACCACAAGTTGCTTACCGTGAAACGATCACAAAACCAAGCAAAACTGATACCAAATACGCAAAACAATCAGGTGGTCGTGGTCAATATGGTCACGTTGTTCTTGAAGTTGAACCAAATCCAGGCAATGGATATGAATTTATCAACTCCATTACTGGTGGTGTAATTCCAAAAGAATATATTCCTGCTGTTGATAAAGGTATTCAAGACGCACTTAAGAGCGGTGTTCTTGCTGGATTCCCAGTAGTTGATGTAAAAGTTAACCTCGTATTTGGTTCTTACCACGAAGTTGACTCTTCAGAACAAGCATTCTACATTGCTGGTTCTATGGCTATTAAAGACGCTATGCAAAAAGCAGGTCCTGCACTCTTAGAACCTATCATGGACGTTGAAGTTGTAACCCCAGAAGATTACCTTGGTGATGTAATGGGTGATTTAAACGGTCGTCGTGGTCGTGTTCAAGGTATGGAAGCTCGTTCTGGTGCTCAATCAATTCGTGCTCAAGTACCACTTTCTGAAATGTTTGGTTATGCTACTGACCTTCGTTCTAAAACTCAAGGTCGTGCAACATTTACCATGCAATTCGATCATTATGAAAAAGTACCTGCAAGTATTGCTGAAGCTCTTACCAAAAAAGACGCATAGTAATAATTTTGTAAAAAATATAAAAGGCTATCCATTGGATAGCCTTTTTTTATGGTTATAAAATATTATTTTCAGTATGACGTTCAACTAATATTCATATAGGTTATATATTGTGTTTATTAAATAATATTATTTATTTCTTTTTGGAAAAGAAATAAGTTTTAGTTATTGTGATAAGGGAAGTTCTGAATAAAGTGAGTGTAATCCTTATAACTAAAGATAGTTATTATTTAG
>JAHHTE010000028.1 GCA_020024815.1 Mailhella sp. | reverse complement strand
GGAGAACTTTTGAAAAAGTTCCCCTCTCAAACTCTCCCCTCAAAACTTTTTAATCAAAAAAATTCTTTTTCATATAAGAAAATTTTCTACATTATAAAAAATATTCAAATTTAACTAGGGGGTGTTTCCAAATTATTTAGAAACACACCCTAATAACGCAAAATTAACTTACATAAACCACTGTCACTACCGCAAAAAAGCTCATTCTTCGCTAACGGATATCGCATAACCCCAAACAAATAGAAGTTACTTATGATTTATGAAAATAAAAGCGACATTCCTTGGAGCGGGCAAAACTCGCGTAAAAGTATGGAGCGTAAATGGGTTTGCGTTTGGGTTTCCAGCGGTAGCCGTTGGCGAAAAATGAGCTTTTTTGCGGTAGCGACAGCGGTTTATGTAAGTTAATTTCGCTTTACTAATTGCTGTCTTTATTCGTAGCTTCCTGCGTCGCAACGACTAAAGCAAGGGGAAAAACACAAGGGGCTTGCCCCTCGTTTCCCCTTTGGTCGGGTCTAAGAGGTGAAGCCCCTTATTAAACTTGACACTATGTAATACTAGAATAAAGATGAAAATACTATATAAACAAGAAAAAAAATTAATTTAGAAACACACCCTAAAAATTTTTAAAAAAGGTTTTAGGAGAAAAATTTTTACTATTATACAAAAAAAGAGCTATCTTATAAACAAGATAGCTCTTTTATATAATAAAATGACAAATATTAACTATTATTACTAATATAATTATCAGCTTCTGCTAAATTTGGGATATGAATAGTCTCAAAACTACTATCAGATCCTTCATTTACAGTAATAATTTGACGCATCATACGAGTTAAAATACCTTGAGGTCCAAATTCAAACCATTTACGCACACCATTTTCATACTGATTACAAATAGTTTCAATCCAATAAACTGATGATGTCATTTGTTTTTTTACCATAGCACGAATTTTTTCTGCATCAGACAAAGGCTCACCATTAACATTGCAATAAACTGGAAACTTAGCATCATGAAATTCAATTTCATTTAAAAACTTAGAAAATTCTGCAGAAGCTTCAGCCATTAATGGAGTATGAAAAGCACCACTTACAGCTAAGCGAATACATTTACCACCTACATTTTGAGCTTTTTCTACAACTTCTTCTAAAGCTTCCTTATGTCCACTAATGGCAAATTGTCCAGGTGTATTTCTATTTGCTAAACGCACCAATTTTCCTGAACTTTCAGAAACTTCTTTACAAAAACCTTCAACTTGTTCTGCATTCAAGCGTAAAATAGCATACATTGAACCAATTTTTTCAGGATCAGCTTCTGCCATAAGTTTACCACGCAAAGCAACCGCTTTAAGAGTATCATCAACACTTAAAACACTTGTAGCAGCTAATGCACTAAATTCACCAAGACTATGCCCTGCTGTGCAAGTAGCTTTAATATAAGGTTTTGTGTAATGCCATAACGCTAAATTTACAACAGTAATAGCTGGTTGTAAATTTCGAGTATCTGCCATTAGCTCATTATCATTACTTTCCCAAAAAATTTCACGTAAAGGAATATTACTATATTTTTCAGCTTTAATCCAAAGATCCATAATATCTTGAGATTTTTCTGCTAATTTTTTCCCCATTCCAAATTTTTGAGATCCTTGTCCAGGAAAAAGAACTGCAATATTCATAAAACCTCACTTATGAATAATCAACGGCACTAAATTTCATTAATCTGTTCCAATTATGATGAGATTCAATATAACGAAGAGTACCAGTTTTTGCACGAATTACCATGGAGTGTGTAATAGCCCCACCACCAATAAATTGCACACCATTTAAGAATGTACCGCCAGAAATACCTGTTGCTGCAAAAAAAGCATCTTCTGATTTAATAAGACTTTCAATAGAAAGAATTTCATTTAAATTAATGCCTGCATTAATAATAGCTTCTTTTTCTGCTTCTGATTGAGGATCAAGACGACCTAATAATTGTCCCCCTACCCCTTTTAATGCACAAGCAGCAATAACACCTTCAGGTGTTCCACCTGTACCCATCATAGCATCAACACCTGTTTTTGGATCAGCCACCATTAAAGCACCCGCAACATCACCATCAGTATGAAGTTGGATTCTTGCACCAGCAGCACGAATATCTGCAATAAGTTGTTTATGACGTGGTTTATCAAGCACAAATACAACTAAGTCGTGAACATCTTTACCACGAGCTTTTGCAATATTCATGAGATTATCAGCAACAGGAGCATCTAAATCAACTACATTTCTTGCTTCAGGGCCAACTGCTATTTTTTTCATATAATAACTTGGACCTGGATTATACATTGTGCCAGCTGGGCAAGCACCAATCACAGCAATAGAATTTGGTCTACCTGTTGCTAAAAGGTTTGTCCCCTCAACAGGATCAACGGCAATATCAAGCTTAGTTCCTGTTCCACGACCTACTTTTTCTCCATTATAAAGCATTGGTGCATTATCTTTTTCCCCTTCACCAATAATAACAGTAGCGTCAACATCCAGAGAATTGAAAGAAAGACGCATAGCATCAACAGCTGCACCGTCTCCCCCTTCTTTATTACCTAAACCCAACCAACGAGCAGCAGATAATGCTGCTGATTCAGTAACACGGACAAGATCAAAAGCTAAATTTTTCTCAGGAGCTTGCATAAGTCTACCTTCCCTAAAATCAATTTTTTCTATATTTATATAACGTATTTCTTAAAATTCAGCAAGAAATAAACATAAATTTATTTTTATTTTATAACATTGTAAAATAATATAACTTTTTATTAACAAATAATTAATCAATTTTATAAGAAAAAATCACTATCTGTTGGAGTTAAATCCCAATAAACTTTTCCATTTGTTTTCTTTTGCTTTCTAATAAGAACATATAAAGCACCAGATCCTCCATCTTCTTGCTTTGCTGTGCAAAAAGCAATAATAACTCGTCTAAAAGGCTCTTTTGTAAACCATTCTTGCACTTTAGTTCTTAAAACAGGCATACCATTTATTGAATTTTTTCCCTTACCTGTTACCACAAGCACAGTTCTTAATCCACGTTGATATGAATTTCTAAAAAATGCAATTAAATTATGATAGGCTTGTTCTGCATTTAGCCCATGCAAATCAATATGAGCTTCAGGACTATATTGTCTATTTTGCAATTTTCCAACTGTCAATAAATCAATACCTAAAATATGACCTTCAACATATTCCTCTGTTGCATTTAGAGCAAATTCAAGCTTTCCGTCCATAAAATCTTGTAAAGGATTACTTACAGGAGGAGGTGTTAAATTTACTTCTTTTGGACATGGATTAACAGCTCTACCTTTGCCATCTAAACTTTTTACATCAGCAACTGCTTTAAAAAAAGCCTCATCAGCATCTTGATCATCTTCTTGTTTTGTTTCAACAACAATTTTTTTTGAAACTTTTTTTTCTATATTTTTTTCTTTTATTTTTGTCTTTTGGTTTTCAGCTAAAAGCTCTGCCATAGTATAAGAATTATCTATATGATCTTCATGAATCTTTTTATTGTTACTTAACTTATTAACTTCCCCAATACTCGCCAAAAATAAATGCTGATCTTCATCAAAAACTATTGATTCTTTTTTCTTTTTTTCATTAATAAATGTTTTATGTTTAACTGTATTATTTTTTTGTTCCTTATCTTTTTTATCAGGAAATTGTTTACCTTTTAATGCTGCAAATGCATTTTGAAAATTATTTTCTTTACTCATAACATCACCTTACCAAATACCAATAATATGTTCTCCACATTTTGGACAAATACCATTAAAATTATTTATGATTTCAACATGATATATTTTTCTTTTTATTAATTCTTCATGGCATTTTGGACAATATGTAATAGAATCTTTTGCCACGTTACCATAATAAATATACTCTAACCCTAATTCTTTGCCAATTTGATACGCATTGTCAAGAGTTGAAAGAGGTGTTTTTTGTTTTTCTTGTAATTGATATGCTGGATAAAACGTACTAATATGCCAAATAGTATCTTTACCTAGATATTTTACAAGAAAAGAAACAAGATTTTTCATTTCTTGCAAACTATCATTAATTTCAGGAATAAAAAGTGTTGTTACTTCTAAATGGATACCACTTTCTTTTATACGAATAAGATTATCTAAGATAGGTTTTAAACTTGCGTTACAATAAATTTGATATGTTTTTTCTGAAAAACTTTTTAAATCTATATTCATTGCATGAATATAATTTTTTAAATTAGCAAAAACAATAGCACTAAAATATCCATTACTTACTAATACATTATCTAATTCTTTTTCTTGTGCTTTTATTGCTATTTGTTCAAATTGTTCATAAAATATTGTTGGTTCATTATACGTATAAGCAATGCTTTGAGCTTTTTCTCTTTTTGCAATTTCTAATAAAAAATCAATAGAATATTTTTTTCCTGTTAATTGTTTTAATGCATCTAATTCATCAATATTTTGCTCATCTATATTTATAGCATTTACTAAAGTATGATTCTGACACCACTTACAAGTAAAATTACAACCAACAGTACCAACAGATAAAATTTGTGATTTAGGTTTAAAATGATATAATGGCTTTTTTTCTATGGGATCAATTTGCAAACAGGCTAAATGTGTATCAACTAAACTATGTACTTCCCCTTTAGAAAAATATCGAACCTTACATTTTCCCAAAGGATTTTTTTCAGATAACAAACAAAAATGGGAACAAAGTTGACATTGACACTTATCTTTAACTTTTATCCATAATTTTGCCATTAATAAACTCTACAAGAATATATTTTTTCTTTTTTTGGGAGAAAAGACTTTTTACCAATACCCTAATATAGGCAAATTTATTGAAACAAGTTTCAATAAATTTGCCTAATTGAGGGGGGTTGGGGGAAATCATTTCCCCCAAAGAAAAAAAAATACTATTAATCTAAACTTTCTGCTAGAATTTCAAGGCTATGCCGTATTTTCATATTAGTATGGTGTCTACCTAACATATCAGCAATTTGCATCATACAAGCAGGACAAGCAGCAACAACTTCATCTGCTCCAGTATTGACAATATTTTGCCATTTTCTATTACCAATAGCTTCAGAAAGTTCTGGTTGTGTAAGGGTAAAACTACCACCACAACCACAACATTTATCAGATTCTGCCATTTCTTTTAATATATAATTTTCATTAAGCTTCATAAGCTCACGAACTTCTTTTGCAACACCTAAAGATTTTTTTAAGTGGCAAGAATCATGATATGTTATTACTTTTGCATTATCTTTAGCTTTTGCATTAGTTGTATCAACTTTTAATATATCATACAAAAATGTATGCATATCAATAGCTTTTACACTAATAGCTTTTAATTTTTCTTTTTCTTTTTCACTATAATTTTCAGAAAGTTGTGTCCACCATTTATGTAATGTTTCAGTACAAGAAGGACAAGCACTTACAATATAATTTGCACTATTTTCAGGGTCAATACGCTCAAAAACTTTAATATTATTTTTTACAAGCGTATCATAACCAATTTTATCACCTGATGCTAATGCTGGTAAACCACAACAAGAAAAATCATCAGGCATTATAACTCCTACTTTATAATGACGAAGAATTTTTAATACAGCGTCTCCAATTTGCGTATAAATTTTCTCACTCATACAACCAGGATAAAAAATAACATTATATTGTTTTGTGTTATCCCCAGTTAACACACCATATTTTTGTGTTAATTGTTTACTTGGTAATGTAGGCACATAACGACCACCAAGAAAAGGTTTTAAAAGAGGGGCTGTTGCTGTATGTTGAGCATTTTTTTGTTTACGTAAAATAAGTCCTTGAAAAACAGAACCTGTTTTAAGTGCATTTGAAAAAAGCTTTGGATGTGTGAGTAAAGATTGAAAAATAAGCTTTTTCAAAGGAGATAACTTTAAATATTGTGTTAATGCTATTCTAGCTTCAACAAAAATATCAAGAGTTTTTACTCCTGTTGAACAGTTTGCTTGACACGCACCACACAAAAGACATCGAGTCAAACGCTCTTCAACCCCTTTTGGATCTTTTATCAATTCATAAGCTAAATTTTGCAAAAGAACAATTTTACCACGTGCAACATCAGCTTCTCTATGAGTTTGAGCAAAAACTGGGCATACAGCTTGACAGTTTCCACATCGCATACATGAAGCTAAGTTATCATCAATCTTTAAAAGAGATTGTCTTAACTGTTCCATATCAGTCATATTAAATGCCTACCATCTTTTGAGTATTGAAAAGACCTTTTGGATCAAGAGCCTTACGCAATCTTCTTGAGAACATAATAGTTCCACGAGAAGTTTCTTTTTCCATCCATTTTGCCTTAGCTGTTCCAATACCATGTTCACCTGACAAAGTTCCATTTAATGCAAGAGCAACATTAAATATTTCATCAACAGCTGCTTCTACACGCACAAATTCTTCATGATCACGTCTATCACATAAAATGGTTGGGTGTAAATTACCATCACCAGCATGACCAAAAGTACCCATTTGTACATTGTATTTTTTTGCAATTTCATTCAAAGCTTTAACCATTGCTGGAATTTTTGAACGTGGTACAGTTGCATCTTCTAACACTGTTGTTGGGCGTAAACGTGCAAGAGCTGGAAGTGCATTTCTTCTTCCTGCCCAAATTTTTGCTTTTTCTTCTTCATTTTGAGCAACATGAATATCTGTTGCACCACATTCTTTTAATACTTTTTCAACAATAACAGCTTCATCAGCTACTTGACCTAGGTGTCCATCAACTTCAATTAACAAAAGAGCATCGGCATCTTTTGGTAAACCAATTTTCTTATCTTCTTCAACATAATTTATTGTAGCATGGTCTAAAAATTCCAAAGTACAAGGTAAAACGTGAGCAGCAATAATACCTGCAACAGCTTCAGATGCTTTTTGCACATCATCAAAAACAGCCATCATTGCTTTAGAAGCTTTTGGAGGTGGAATAAGTTTTAAAATTGCTTTACTAATGACCCCTAAAGTCCCTTCAGAACCTATCATCATTCCAGCTAAATTATAACCAGTAACGCATTTAACTGTTCTAGCTCCTGATTTTACAAGTTCACCTTCAAAATCATAAAATTCAAGTCCTAAAACATAATCTTTTGTTACCCCATATTTTAATCCACGTAAACCACCTGCATTTTCTGCAATATTTCCACCCAAAGTTGAAATTGTTTGTGAACCTGGATCTGGAGGATAAAAAAGACCTTTTGCAGCTACTTGGCTAGCAAATTGTGCGGTAACAACACCTGGCTCAACAACTGCATATAAATCTTCTTCATTTATTTCAAGAATTTTATTTAATTTTCCTGTTGCAATAACAACAGTATTTTCAGAATCAGGAATCGTGCCACCAGAAAGATTTGAACCAGCTCCACGTACTGTAATTTGTAAACCTTCATCATAACATTTTTTAACAATTTGACCTAATTGTTCTGTATTTGTGGGAAAAACAACTAAGGCTGGGGTTACAAATTCTAATACAGCTGCATCAAAAGAATAACTTTGTCTATCTGTTTCATCAGACAAAACATTTTCTTTACCTAATAGAGTTTCAAACTCTGCAATAAGACTTTTTGAAATCATACCTAACCCTTTTGTTATAGATATATCCATAAGGATAAATTTCCTAAAGCATATAGCATGGGTTAAATTTTGTAAACATTATTTCATAATGAATGCATTTAAAATTTTATCTTATATTATCTTATTCTTATAAAAACAAAAACTCTTTTGCACGCAAAAGAGTTTTTGGATTAAAAAGTTTTGAGAAAAGAATTTGAAAGGAAAACTTTTTCAAAAGTTCCTCCTCAAAAAATTATATTAACTCTACATATAAATTTATTTAAACCAACCTTTAATAGCAAAAAAAGCTATCATAATAAGAGCAATTATAAACATCACAGCAAGACAGATTGGATAAGCATATTTATATGCTAATTCAGGCATAAACTCAAAATTCATACCATAAAGACTAGAAATAAATGTCAAAGGTAAAAAGATACTTGACAAAACAGTAAGCATACGCAATCGCTTATCAGTTAATTCTCGTAAATGAGAATCAATTCTATGTAATTGATCTTCTAAACGGTTATCTAATTTACGCATACTATTTTCTAAATGTGTAAGAGTATCTACAATATCGCTTAATATTCTTTTTGTATTACTTGGAAAAATAGGTACACCTAAAATACTTCGCAATAAGGTACAACCAAATAAAAATTCCTCACATTGCCCTACAATGCCATCTAATTTCCCTTTTATACTTACAACATTATCATCATCTTCATCTCTTGGCTTAACCTCAAGAGAAGTTATAAATGTATTTATTATATTCCTAGCCTCAAGATAATTATTAACAAGGTGTTCTTCTAAGCTTTCAAGCAAAAACATAAGTAAAAAAATACTTTCAACACCATCAATAACGGCACCTGCTTTTAATTGTTGTAAGGCTTTTTCAATGGCTGTACTTTTTGCTCGAGAAACTGTAATAAAAACATTTTCAATTAAAATTAAATGTACATAATGGGATTCATGTTTCCAAGCATTTGAAGTTGGAACACGTAAATACAACCCATTTGTTTTAATAATTTCAACCTTAGGGAAAGCTTTTTTATCTGTTAAAAAAAGTTTTTCTAAATTATTTAATTGTAATGAATCAACTAAATTTTCCCATTCACTAGGCACAATTTCACTATAATCAAACCAAAATAAATCTTGTTTATTTTGTTTAATTGTTTCTACAATAGAAATATCATTTTCTATTTCTATGTATTGTTGATTTTTTATTTGAATAACTTTTCTTATCATAAGTTATCCTTAAGTCTTTCAGATTAAAATAAAATATAATTTTTTACAAAAATAAAATGATACTAAATAAAAAATTCTATAAAAGAGTTAGGGAAAATTTTTTATTTTCCCTAACATATAAAACTTATTCTTTTTCTAATTTTTCTAACGTTAAATTATGATTTGTAAATACACAAATATCACCTGCAATTTCCATTGACTCACGAGCAATTTGTTCTGCATCTAAATCACTATGTTTTAACAATGCTCTAGCAGCTGATAATGCAAAACTTCCTCCAGAACCAATAGCAGCAACATCATTATCAGGTTCAATAACATCACCAGTACCAGTTAAAATAAGAATATGTTCTACATCAGCAACAAGCAACATAGCTTCAAGTTTACGTAAATATTTATCTTTTCGCCAGTCTTTTGCAAGCTCCACAGCAGCACGTGTTAAATTACCACCACATTCTTCAAGTTTTGCCTCAAAACGTTCAAAAAGAGTAAAAGCATCAGCTGTTGCTCCTGCAAATCCACCAATAACTTTACCTTTATATAAACGACGAACCTTTTTAGCTGAATGTTTCATAACCATGCTTTGTCCCATAGTTACTTGTCCATCACCAACAATAACAACACTATTTCCTTTTTTTACAGCTAAAATTGTAGTACCACGAAGTTCCATATTATTTCCCTATTTCCAATATTTTTGACGTTCTTCTAAAATCTTAGTTATTTTTTGTAATTCTTTTTTTTGTAAATCTGTTTTTGCTAATTCTTTTGCTTTTTTTATCCAAAAAAGAGCTTTATCTTGATTATTTTGGTATATTTCAGCTAAAGCTAATTGACTATACCCTTCAAAAACTTTACCTTGACGACCAAGTACACGACCATAAAAATTTAAAACTTCTCCATCTTCAGGAGCATATTTTAATACTTTTTCATATTCTTTTTGTGCAGCAAAAACATTATTTTCTGCATCAAGAGTTCTTGCATAAAAAAAGGCTGCCATATATTCTTTTGCATTTAAAGAAAGAGCTTTTTCTAAATATTGTTTTGCCTTTATAAAATTACCAGTTTCAAAATAAAAACGTCCTAATTCTCGATTTGATAATGTATCTTGTGGTGCTAATGATACAGCTTTTAACAAATATTGTTCTGCTTCTTTTATTTGATTTCTTTTATTAGCTAAAACACCTAATCCTACATAATCTAAAAAATTTTGCTTTTTTGCAAAATAATTATCAGCAAAACGGGGATCAGCATAATAGGCTACGGCTATTGCTTTTGCCCGTAAAAAATGTTGATTATCACTTTTTCTATTTTGTATATCTTTTAATAGGGTACGAATAAATGCATTTGAAGTTGCAATACGAGCATTAATATTAGGGTGTGTAGATAAATATGTTGGAAAATCAGATCCAATTCCTAATGCTTTTGTTTGCAATACAGTAAAAGCTTTTGCCATACCTTTTGGATTATATCCAGCTTTTACCATATATTGCAAACCAAATTTATCTGCATCACTTTCATCTTCACGACCATAACTAAGCATTGCAGCTTGGCTTGCAGCCATACCACCTGTTAAAATTGCTCCACTACCTTCACCACCACCAGCTAAAGCTGCACCAACAAGAGCTGCAAGAGTTCCTATACTCAAATACTTACTTCTATCTATTCTTGATGCAATATGCCTTTGTGTAACGTGAGCTATTTCATGTGATAAAATACCAGCTAGAGAATCTTCATCTTCTAAATTTATTAATAATCCAGTAAATACACAAACATAACCACCAGGTGTAGCAAATGCATTTAAAATAGGGCTATAAATAACATTTGTTTCAAAGGAAAAAGGTTGTGGAGGAACTTTTTTTAAAATTCTATCTACAACAGATCGAACATAAAATTTTATTTCAGGGTCTTCAATAAGAGGAAGACGAGATTTAACTAAAATTTCAAATTCTTTTGCAAGTTTTTTTTCATCACTAACGCTAAATTCTTTAAATAACGCAGCTTGTACTTGATAAGAACCTTGAGGAGCAAGGCTTGCTATAAAAACAAGCATTACTCCTATACAAAGTTTTCTAAACATTTTCCCTCACAAATAAAAACTATTTTTGAATTTCGTTAATAGCCCACACTTGACCATTTGGAGTATCACGAACTTCAACATGCATTTGTGTAAGTTCCTCACGAATAGCATCTGCTTTTGTAAAATCTTTATTTTTCTTTGCTTCTACACGAGCATTTAAAAGTTCTTCAACTTTTTGCACATCAATATTTAATCGTTGTGCATTGAGATTTCTTAAAGCAAGTAAAATTTCACTTGGTTTATGATTAAATACACCAAGAATATTTGCCCATAATTTAACTTCTTGAACAACATCTTCTAAAAATGCTTTTGTACCATCTTTACCACGCAATGCCTTATCATCAAGAACTCTATTTACTAAACGTACTGTTCCAAAAATATGTCCCAAAGCACCTGCTGTATTAAAATCATCGTCCATAGCTTGGATAAAGCCATTTTTCAATTCATTAAATTCTTTAATAATTTCTTCTGGCATTGCCATTTTTTTATTAAAGTCTTTTTCTAAAGCAGCATAAACTTCATTTAAACATTCATAAACACGAATAAGCCCTTTTTCTGCATCGTCCATAGTTACAAAACTAAAATCAATAGGACTTCTATAATGTTTACTTAAAAGGAAAAAGCGTAATGCTTCAGGGTGTCTTGTTTCTAAAATATCACGAATTGTTTTAAAATTACCAAGAGATTTTGACATTTTTTCAGAATTAATTTGCACAAAACCATTATGAACCCAAAATCTCGCTAATGCTTTACCTAATGCAGCTTCACTTTGAGCTATTTCATTTTCATGGTGAGGGAAAATTAAATCTTGTCCACCACCATGAATATCTAAAGGTAATGGTAAATTTTTCTCACTCATTGCAGAACATTCAATATGCCAACCGGGACGACCTTTACCCCAAGGGCTTTCCCAAAAAGGTTCACCAGGTTTTGCAGCTTTCCAAAGAGCAAAATCTAATGGATCAACTTTTTCTTCACCAGGTTGAACTCTAGCTCCTGAACGCATATCATCAACATCACGACCTGATAATTTTCCATATTCTTTAAAAGAACGTACTTTAAAATACACATCACCTGATGGAGTTGAATATGCATGACCTTGACTAATCAAACGTTCACAAAGTTCAATCATTTCTTGAATATATTCAGTAGCACGAGGTTCCATACTTGCACGACGTACATTTAATTTATCCATATCTTCATGGAAAGCTTTTATATAACGTTCTGCAATTTCTTCACTAGAAACATTTTCTGTATTTGCTTTTTTTATAATTTTATCATCAACATCAGTAAAATTACGAACAAATGTTACTTGATTACCCTTATATTCTAAATACCGTGCTATTACATCAAAAACAACAGCAGAACGTGCATGACCAATATGGCAAAGATCATAAGCTGTTATTCCACAAGCATACATTCCCACTTTTCCAGCAACTTGAGGAATAAATTCTTCTTTCTTTTTTGTCATTGAATTGTATATAAGCATAAAAACTCCCTAACGGATAGATTTTTTTATTTTGAGTAGTATATATTATAAATCATTCTCCGTCAAAGAAAAGACCCCAAGCAAATTTTTTCTTTATTTTTTATCATATTGATTTTTTTAATATATTTTATCTATACTTAATATATTGTCTTTTTTAAATATTATGCTTATACTTTTAGTCGAATTTAAATTGGAGTTTTATTATGTTAAATAAAGCTATGATAATTGGACGCTTAGGACGTGATCCTGAATTAAAATACACACAAAGTGGCATGCCTGTTACAACTCTTACTGTTGCAACAGATGAAAGTTATATGGATCGTGATGGTAACAGAGTGGATAGAACAGAATGGCATAGAGTTTCTGTTTTCCAAAAAGCTGCAGAAAACTGTGCACAATACCTTAGTAAAGGTAGCCTTGTGTATGTAGAAGGCAGAATTCAAACAAGAAAATGGCAAGACCAACAAGGTCAAGACCGTTATTCCACTGATATTGTTGCAAATACCGTACGTTTTCTTGATAGGAAAAGTGATAGAGTAAATAGTGGTGATGAATATACCCCACCTGCTCCACGTACAACAAAAAATATGCAAAATAATCAACAAATGGAAGATTATGGATCCCCATTTCCTAGTGAAGCTAGTGATATGGACGATACTCCTTTCTAAAAATTCCCCACTTTTAGTGGGGTTTTCTTTTATCTATACAAAAAATCTTACTTTACTTATAAAAAATTATAATATTATCTATTTCATTTTTATAATAAAGACCACCTGCTTAGCGGGTGGTTTTATTGTCGCTTTAGCACAACAAAAAAACTCTTTTGCACGCAAAAGAGTTTTTAAATTAAAAAGTTTTGAGGGAAGAGCTTGAGAGGGGAACTTTTTCAAAAGTTCCCCTCTCAAAAAAATATCATTATTCAAACATTAAAAAACAGCAGGTAAAGAAAAGGATAAATCATCATTCCGATAATTTCGCCAATTTTTTAATACTTCCAAAGTAGATTTACGCACATGCCCTATAATAACTACTTTTTTATGCTGTTGTGCATAAATATATGCTTTATTCAATTCTTTCATAATTCTTTTTTGATCAGAGGAATTATCAATAAAAAAATCTCGTTTTGTAATAAAAAAATTATGTTCTTTACCTATCTTATATAATTTAGAATTATTTCCTGTTACACTATCTAATAAAACTAAAACTGGTTTTATTTCTCGTGTTGCACGCAAAAATTTTTCTACTGCTTTTGGATCTTCTGTAAACTTAGATCCCATATGATTATTCATACCTTGTACATAAGGAATTTTTTTTATATTTTCTGACAAAATATCATACATTTGTTTATAGCTCATATTTGTATATAAGCCTCCTCCACCAATACCCATATTTTTCCCTTCATGCGGATATGCTTCCATTGGCTGGTGTAAAAAAACAGGAAGTCCCTTTTCATGAGCCAAAACAGCAATAGTAACAGCATGGGTTGATTTTGGCCAAATAGATAAAATAACAGGATATGGCAAATCCATACATTCTTTTGCTAATGGTAAATTTTCTCCAGCATCATCAAGGATTATTGTCATATAAAATTTATCTATATTTAAAAGAGAAATTGTTCCCATTCTTTCTTCAAGTTCACGTAATCGTATAACATGTGTTATACGATTCTTATACATTACATAAAAAAAACTTCCTTCATCATAAATCTGACAAGGTAATTTATTCTTTTTTATATAATTTTTTAACTTTATAAAAAAACGATTTTTCTCTGCACCTAAATAATATAAATATAAGGGTGATTCTTCATGTACTAACTGAAATGCAACAAAGGGATAGCCTCTATTTAAATTATCAAAATGTTCTCCACTTTCTGCATAAATAACGTGTTTTTTAGGGAATTCTTGAAATAAAAAATCCCGTAATACGTGATGTATCTTTTTTATATCTTGTAAAATTTGCTTATGATCATTATTCTTAATTTGAATATACTCCACAATATTTTGAAAAGGATCTTCATAAGCTGAATATGCTTGAATCTGTATTGCACTTACATCATATTTTTCCACTTTTGAAGTAAGAATACTTTGTTCTTCAATTCTTTTTAATTCTTCTTTTTTCTTTGTAGTTAAGCGTATACCAGGAACAGCATTTTCTTTTACAGCAAAACTATCTGACTCATAAAAAAAATGCGATAAAATTGCAGATGAACCAAAATAAAGAGCTAAACAAAAAGAAAAAACAAAAAAACCTCCAAAAATTCTTTTTATTCCTTCATACATCTGCTCAATATTTTTTTCTTTTATATTCATACGTTATTTTAACCATAAAAAAGGACTTGTTTTACCAAGTCCTTATATTAAACAAATTTGAAAAATCTGTCTATTTTAATTTATTTGATTTTTTGAATAGTAGGCAAAGATTTTACAAGTTGTAATGCAACACGAAGTTGATTATCAAGACGCAAAAGTTCTTTTGCTTCCTTATCTTGAATTGCTTTCTTTTCTTTTGCATTATTACCTGTTTCTAAATGTCTTGTAAGATCCTTTTCACGAACAGAAAGAGCATCTTCATCTTTATTATCTCGTGAATTCTCCCAAAGCACTTCAAAATCAGGAGTAATACCCTCTGCTTGGATAGATTTTCCAGAAGGAGTATAATAAAGAGCAACAGTAAGTTTTAATCCTGTTCCATCAGGAAGAGGAATAACATTTTGTACAGATCCCTTTCCAAAAGTTTTTTCACCAACAATTAATGCTCGTTTTCTATCACTCAAAGCACCAGCAACAATTTCAGAAGCTGACGCAGATCCAGCATTTACAAGTACAACGAGAGGAGCTTTAATATCATCTTTTTGATTTTGTGCTGTATATTCTACTTGATCATTTCCATCACGACCACGCATAGACATAACAAGCCCATCACCAAGAAACATATCAGAAATTTTTATAGCTTGATCAACTAATCCACCAGGATTATTACGCATATCTAAAATAATACCTTTGATATTTCCTTTTTTAGTTGCTTTATTTAATTCTTTTCTTAAATCATCAGAAGTATTTTCACTAAAACGTGTAAGTCTTATCCAATGATACCCTTCTTCCAATTCTTTTGCTTTTACAGTAATATAAGGAATATCATCACGTTTTAATTTTATAGTAACAGGTTTTGCACTATTTTTATGTAAAACAAGTAAAGTAAGTTCTGTACCTTTTTTTCCACGCATTAATGTTGCAGCTTCAGATAATGTCATTTGATCTGTAAATTTACCGTCAATAGATAAAATCTGATCCCCAGCTTTAATACCTGCTTTATATGCTGGAGTATCTTCAATAGGAGAAACAACAGTAACAAGACCATTAGCAGTTGTGATTTCTACACCAATACCGCTAAATTTTCCTACATTTGTTTCTTGCATTTGCTTGAATTCATCTTTATCCATCATAGTTGAATGAGGATCAAGACCTTGCAACATACCCTTTAAAGCTCCATCAATAAGTTTTGGTTGCTTTACATCTTCAACATAATATTGTTCAACTATATCAAGAACTTGACTAAAACGTCTCAAAGAATCATAATCAGCATCAGCACTTACAGCTTTCATAAACGTTCCACCAGCTAAAAATGCTGCGGAAATAACGGAAAAACAAACCGTAGTTCGTATAAATTTTCGCATTTAATCCTCCTAAACAACAATAGCAAATATTTTATACATTTTTCATTTAATAGCAAGATATAAAAAGACATTCTTAACTAAAATAATGAGAGTTGACAATAAAATAAAACTCATTAATATAATCTAACTCTTTAGAAAAGTGAGGAAATTATGAGTAAAAAAATAATTATAGGTATTGCAGCACTTGCTATACTTGGTGGAGGCGGATACATATTTACCGAATCTATCAATTCTCAAGTTGAAACAATTACTAGTGAGAAATTAGACTCTTATGGTATTAAACATGGTTCTATTGATTATAATATATTCTCACAAACACTTAAAATACATGATGTTGAAGCTAATTACACAGAACAAGAGAAAGATGCCAATATATCTAGTTCAATAAAAGAAATTACAATAAAAGGAATTTCTAAAGATGTAATTAACAATAATAGTTTTGACTCAACTCTAATTTGTGATCAATTATCATTAACTGATTATAAAATTGTTTTTTCTCTTTATGGAAATGAAGAACTTGTTTCTACTATTGGACATTTTAATGTTGACTCCCCCAAGCTTAATATTAAAGAGTTAATTAATTTACATAAAACTGACCGTTTTTCAGAAAAATATTTTCAAACAATCTTAGATTTTAAACATAATGGTATTAATTATAAAGATATTAATTTTGATATAAAAAAAGGATCAGAAGATATTGCTCAATTAGCTATTGCTGATTTTATTGTTGCTCCTAGTGAGTCAAACAAAACTAATATTGATTACAATAACATAGCTTTTACAGCTGATACAGCAAAACTCACTATTGAAAAATTCAATATTACAGATATGGCTCTTCCTACTGCAAAACATCTTGCCAAATTAACTCAACTTGCAATGCAACTTAATAAAATTGAAATTTCAGAAGCAAATCAAGATTCAACACAATCATTAGTTGAATATGAAAATTTATCAAATGAATTACTTCTTGAACTTACAAAAATTACAAATATTCCTTTTGCAAGTACAAGTATTGAAAATGTAAATCTTACTTTAAGTGAACTTAGTTCCGTAGTTACAAAACCAATTAACTTAGATAAATTCACCATCAACATTGAAGAAACAGATAAAAATGTTACCCTTGATTCTTCTTATGGTAATATAACAATTCCACATGAATATTTTACAATTTTACCAATCAATGCTGTAAATACTCTTGTTGCTGATAAATTTAAAAATGGTTTTATTCTTCATGGAACTAATAAAAAAGTTTATGATAAAGAAACTAAAATTTTAAATGATGAAAGCACAGTATCAGCTAATGAACTTGCAACTATTAGTGTAAAATCCATAGCAAAACTTTTAGAAAAAGATTATGCTTTTATTCTTACTGGTGATACTTTTAATTCTTTCCTTTTAAATACCAATGATGATCTTCCAAACGCTATAAAATTAAGCGAAGTTGAATTTTCTTATCTTGACGAAGGACTTATTGATTTTT
>JAHHTE010000027.1 GCA_020024815.1 Mailhella sp. | reverse complement strand
TTTCATTTTCTAAATTAAAATTATTTCAAAAAATAAGACAAAATTCCATTTTTAAACTTTACATTAAATAATAAAAGATAAATTTTACTAATACGCTAAAAATAGCAAATTCTCTTTGCATGAAATGCAAAGAGAATTTGCTGTATTGAGGGGGTATGGGGGAAATCATTTCCCCCATAAAAAATAAAAAGACAAACTATAAAATTTTCAAAAAAAATTTTTTTCTCTAATAAATAATGCAGTTATCAAAAAAATATGTTATTATCATATTTTGATATTGCAAAAACATTATTAATGCTTATCTTTTTTATGCCATACGGTAAATTCTATTTTGGAGGCTGTAATGCTTACCTCTATTGCTTATGCTGCTGCTGGAACTCCTGGTGCTGCTCCTGCTGAAGGTGCTGCTTGGATGTCTTTCATGCCTTTAATTCTTATGTTTCTTGTGTTTTACTTTTTGTTAATTCGTCCACAACAAAAAAGAGCAAAACAACACAAAGAAATGTTAAACAACCTTCAAAAAGGTGATCATGTTATCACCAATGGTGGTATTCTTGGACGTATTGTTGAGGTAAACGGCGATATTTTTGTTGTTGACCTTGGTGAAACAAAAGTTCGTATTCCAAGAGGTTACATTGGTAATACTTACGACCCTAAAAATCTTGAAAAAGTTGCTGAAGAAAGCAAAACAGATAAATAGGATATACATAAATTACCTCTCTTATCCAAAATAAGAGAGGTTTCTTTGTCTAAAATTTCGCTAACCTATTTTGATATTACTTGAGGCAATACCAAATGAAATCAACAAAACTAAGACTTTTCCTTTCAGTTCTTGTTTTACTAATTGGATTAGCTTACTCACTTCCTAATATACCAGCCATTGGCAATGGTCCTTTAAAAGATTTTCTTCCACAAAATCGTATTAATTTAGGTCTTGACCTTAAAGGTGGAATGAATCTTACACTTGGCGTTGATGTTGAAAAAGCCATTGAAAATACTCTTTCAATTATGGGACAAGGTATTCGAGAAAAAATCCTTACAGAAGGCTATACTATTTTACGTCCTCGCATGAAAAATGGTGAACTTGAAATTATAGTTCCAAAACAAGAGCAAGTTGTAGCTATTAAAGAAATTATTCAAACTTGGAATCCTAACCTACAACTTATTGATGAATCTGATAATAATGCTGGTACTGCTGGTACAAGCTTAAAATATGTGCTTAGTGATATTGCTAAAAAAGAAGCTGAAAACCTCACTCTTGACCAAGTTGTACGAACCATTAGAAACCGTATTGACCAATTTGGTGTAGCTGAACCTGATATTCGTAAACAATCTAACAATCAAGTTCAAGTTCAATTACCGGGTCTTACAGACACTTCTCGTGCTATTCAAATAGTAGGACAAACAGCTCATTTAGAATTTAGAATTGTTCGCGATGATGTAAATCCTAATGATTTTGTTTTACCAGCAGGAACACAACGTCTTCCAATGTTAGATAAACAAGGCGGACAATCAAGTATTGTTCTTGATAACCAAGTTCTTTTAACTGGTGCTGATATTGTTAATGCTCGCCCAAGTTTTGATAAATATGGTTCTGCTTATGTTTCATTAAAATTTAGTCCTAAGGGTGCTATTACATTTGAACAAGTAACAGGCGAGAATATAAAAAAACGTCTTGCCATTGTTCTTGATGGCGAAGTATATTCTGCTCCTGTTATTCAAGATAAAATTGCAGGTGGCGAAGCTAGCATTAGTGGAGAATTTACAACTGAACAAGCAAATGACTTAGCAGTCGTACTTAGAGCGGGATCTTTACCTGCTCCTGTGCATATTTTAGAAGAAAGAACAGTTGGTCCGTCTCTTGGACAAGAATCTATTGATAGTGGTATTATGGCTTCTTTAGTTGGTGCTATTTTAGTTCTTCTCATGATGCCATTATTCTATGGATATTCTGGACTTGTTGCCGATATTTTACTCTGTGGCACACTTTCTCTTATGTTTGCTGGTCTTTCACTTTTTGGAGCAACCCTAACACTTCCCGGTATTGCAGGGGTTGTACTAACTATTGGTATGGCAGTTGATGCTAATGTTCTTATTTTTGAACGTATTCGTGAAGAATTGCGTCTTGGTGTAAGCACAGCAGAAGCAATTTACGCAGGTTTTAGCCGTGCAAGTATTTCCATTATGGACTCTAACCTTACTACTATTATTGCTGCTGTTATTCTTTATCAATTTGGTACAGGTCCTATTCGTGGTTTTGCTGTAACATTAAGTCTTGGTATTGTTGCATCAATGTTTACTTCTGTTTTTGTCTGCCGAGCTATCTTTGAATGGTGGTCAGAACGTAATCCTAATAAAGCATTGAGCGTTTAGGAGTATATTATGCCAATTCAACTTATTAAAGAAAATGTTAATATTGATTTTGTTGGACTTAGACGCTATGCCTACATTATAACTGGAATTATTCTTATTATTGGGCTTATTGCCATTGCTCTTAATCGTGGTCTTAGTTATGGTGTTGACTTTGCTGGTGGCGTTATGGTGCAAATTGAGTTTAAAAACGAAGTTGACGATAATGCAGTAAAAACAGCAATAAAAGGCATTGAAATGCCTGGTCTAACTGTACAAAAAATTGGAGAAGATAATCATCATTATTTACTCCGTTTTAGTGCATCTGAAACAGGACACAAAAACCTTAGAGTTGATTTAGATAATGCCCTAAAAAATAGTTTTACAGATAATGAAGTAAAAATTACTCGCCTTGAAATGGTTGGTCCTAAAGTTGGATCAGAACTTCGAGATATGGCTATTGAAGCAGTATTTTATTCAATCTTATTAATTACTGTTTACATTTCTGGTCGTTTTGAACATTGTTGGTTTACGGCTGCTGGTATTGCTGCTATACTTTGGGGTGCTATCTATCTTATGGATATGCTTGCCATTTATTTTGATTTTACTTTCTTCAATAAAATGTATGCAATTTGTATAGCCATGATAATAACATTATTTTTATCATGGAAAGTAAAACTTAATTATTCCTTAGGTGCATTGCTTTCACTTATCCATGACGTTGTTGTAACTCTTGGTATTCTTACCCTTTTAGGTAAAGAAATTGACCTTAACGTTATTGCAGCTTTACTTACCCTTGTTGGATATTCATTAAACGATACCATTATTGTTTATGACCGTATCCGTGAAAATATCAACGCAATTAGAAAAGACCCCGTAAAACCAAGTATTGGCGACATTATTAATCTTAGTGCAAACCAAACTCTTGCACGTACATTAATGACATCATTAACCACATTGGTTGCTTGTCTTAGCCTTTACTTGCTTGGTGGTAGTGTTATCCATGATTTTGCACTCACCATGCTTATTGGTATTATAGTTGGTTCTTACTCCTCTATCTTTGTTGCTAGCCCTATTCTCATGGCTTTTGGAAATATAGACCTTTATCTTAGCCAACAAGAAAACCATGAAGAAATAGAAAAACCCGGTGCTCATGGAATAGTATAAAAGTATACTATGATAAATATAAAAAAAGACCTTAATAATTAAGGTCTTTTTTTTATATTTATCTTTCTAGAATGTATTTCTAAATTATTTTTTTCTTGTTTATATAACATTTTCTTCTTTATTCTACTATAACATAGTATCACGTTTAATAAGGAGCTTCGCCCCTTAAACCCGACCAAAGGGGAAACGAGGGGCAAGCTCGGGTTCTACAAGGGGGAGAGCGAGGGGGATTTATCCCCCTTTGCTTCCCCTTGTAACGGGGTCTTAGGGGAGGTATCCCCCTAAAATAGTTATGAGGATACTATCTTTTTATTATACTATTCCATAGTATTAGGTGTTATAAGAGGTTTCACCCCTTAGCCCCGAGCAGAGTGGTAAGCTAACGGGGGGCAAGCCCCCCGAGCAATGCCCACTGTTTCACACTCTTTCAGCAAGTCGCTTCGCTCCCCTCGCTTACAGAGAGTGAAACTTATTAAGACAGTGATTTTATGAAAATATTTTTTATTTTATAAGCCTAATACGTTAAAGTAATTCTAAAAAATTTGGATATACACTCTATATTAAAATATAATCAATGTTATTTTTTATAATGTGGAAAAACAAAAGCTCTTTTGTATACAAAAGAGTTTAGGGAAGAGTTTGAAAGGGGAACTTTTTCAAAAGTTCCCCTCTCAAGAAATTATTATAACATACTGTTTATCGTACTTCATTTATTTATCTTTTTGCTCTGGAAAAAAAGATAATGAATCTAAAGAACTTTTTTGTTCAACTGAACTATCTTCTTTCTTTTCTTTAATATGCACATCATCTAGCATAATATCTAAACCACTATTATGTGTATGCTCATGATATTCTTTACGTTCTTTATGTTTTTTATGCTTTTTCTTATTTATTTTTTTATGTTTACCTTTATGCTCAGAATGTTCTTCTTGTGAACCAAAGCTTATCAAACCTGTTTCTACTAACATATCTTCTGATAAATCAATAATAGCATGTTCTTCTGTTTTTGGCTCTACATTACTTTGTTCTATCTGCTCAATTTGTACACTATTATTTTCAATAGCAGAATTTTTTTGCTCTGTTATATTCGTTTGTTGATCTTTATTCTCTTCACCAAGACTTAAAAAAGATTTTTCATCATTTAACGTATTGCTTTCTTTTACAGCTACTTCTTGATCTTCTTTTTTCTCTTGAATATCATCTAACCCAACTAAAACTAAATCTTTTAAAGAATGTTCATCATTTTCAAGAGAATTATCTATTTCATCTTCTATTTGTTCTTTAACTTCTTCATAAGAAAGTTCATCTGTTGTAAGCAAATCAGATTGTATAAATAATGGACTTTCTTCTATTGTTTCCACATCTGTAATATTATCAACAACTAATTGTAAACCTTGTGGAGGAATATCTTCTTCTTGTTTTTTTTGTAATGAATCATTTATTTCTTCTTCCACATAAGAATTTATATCATCTTGTAATGCAACATTATATTCTTGCTCTTGTATATTTTCTGCTTGAGAAAGAATTGTTTTCTCACGTTCCTTTAAAACATTGTTAGGTTCTAGTTCTTCCACTAATTCATTAGATTCTACTGTATTATCATTCTCTACAACTTCTTGTTCTTCTTTATTAGGTTCAGTATTTTCTTGTAATGAAGAAATATCTTCACCTTGTTCTTCATGATTTGGCTTTATAAAATCATTTGCTAAAGAAAGCTCATTACTATCTGTATTAGAATATTGCGTATTAATTGGTTGTGGTTCTCCCACTAACTCATCATCTTCCATTTCTTGTGAAGAAATTTCAACAGGTTTTGCTTTAAATCCATTTATAATTTTACCAAATAATCCTTTTTTGCCCTCATTTAATTCAACTGGTTGCTCTTCTTTTTGTTTTTCTATATTTTCTACTGCTTGATGATTAATAACATCTTGAGCTAATTTATTATTAATTACTATTTCCTCACGCTTTTTCTCGTCAGGTAAAGAAGCAACTGCACCGTCTACAACAGTTCCCACGTAAATTCTTTGTCTATTAATTTGTTTTTTTACAGCTTGTTCAACTTCTTTAGAAGCTTTTTTTATAACTTGATGAGGCAACTCAACATCAGTTATTGGTGAGATTGTTTTATCTTGCAAAATTTCTGAAACAGCAACACATAAATCATCACGCCCAATATTATCTGGCAAAATATGTTTACAACCAGCTAATTGTAAAAATTCAATATCTTTTGTTGATTGATATAAACCAACACAAGGAGCATGAGCTATACCTAAATTATCCTCTAATAGACGTATTCCTGCTATAACAGCATTACAACCATTTTCTGATAAAGCACTATGCACTAAAACAAGAGCAGCAGGCTTTTTCTCATAAAAAGCCAAAGCACTATCAACATCAAGAGCTTCCCATATTTCGTATTTATTTAAATAATACGCTATATTTTGACGTTGAATAGCCAAAGGAGAAATAAGTAATATACCTGTATCTTTGCAATTTCCCGTAAAGCTTTCTGTTATAGCAGATTGCGTTTTTTCTTCTTCCTTAGAAAAAACGATATTACCTCCGCTAAGTCCTTGTTTCTTTTGTTGATTACTTACAATTTCATTTTGTGTTAACACAATATCATCTAAGGACGCATAAGATAAAGGTTTTTCTCCATTTTGATCCATTGCAAGACATTGCATACTAAAAGAAAAACTTAATCCATTTGGTGAAGACTGTAATTCTACTTCCCCATTATAAGCAGAAGATAATTCCCATGCTTTAATTAATGTTAAAATACTTCTTTGAACAGGTGGTCTACCTTTTCCTGAATCACTAATTGTTATTACAATATGTCCTGGATTTGGACTATTAGCACGACGAACACGTATACTTATCATGCCTTTTTCTGTTGCTCGAATAGCGTCCCTAAGTAACAAAAATAATACAAGCTCTAAGTTTGCTTTATCTCCTCGATAATATAAGCCAATATTAGGAGCAATATACCAACCAAGCCCCACCTGTCTATCTTGGGCTTCTGCTCTAATATTATCACAAGCTTGTGTAACTAATGCCTTTATATTAAATAATTCATTTACTTGTTGATATGCTTGTTCTTTTTGAGCTAATTCTGTAATATGCCCAAGCATACCTGATAAATCTTTACAAGCTAAAACAAGAGAACTTGTATGTTCTTGTAATCTTTCTGCTCTATTAGTTAAATCCTCAACAGCATTAAGTGTATGTTTTTCAAATCTATCACCAAATTCTTTTTCTTTTAATAAACCTATTGAATCAAAAAAATCTTCTGTTTTTAAATTAAAATCTAAAAAACATGCCTCACGCATTATTCTATCGAAAGGATCACGTAATTTACCTTCAACTCGATATAAGGCATCACGCATAATTGCATTATTTTCAGCAAAAGCTGTTACTATATCCTCATGATTTAATTTTTCATCATATACATTTTTTTCAGTTTGTCGTGGAGCTAAAAAGATAGCAATCATAGCAAGAACAATGCCTGCATAATTAATAAAAGTCCATTCAGTATTAAATCTTAAAGCTAGAGAAATAAGACAACCACTTCCTATTGCCAAACAAAAAAAAGCATAAAGTCTTGCACCTTTTTTACCACTTAAAACAAAAGGAATAGTTACAATAAAAAGCACTAATGCATATAATGCCCATAACGGTGCAAAACGAATAACATATAAATATTCAGGAATAGGAACGAATAAAACAATTAAAGGAAAAATTGCAGGAATTGCTAAAAATTGTAATAAGCTATCAAAATGAGGACTTTTCTTTTCTGTAACAAGTAAATGTCTGCCTATATGTGGTAAAAAGAAAATAGCTAAACATGAAGCTATAACACCAATCATATCAATATATTCTAGTTTACCATTTGCATTTTGAGGTACTGCCCAAATAAATTGAACAAGTATAGCAAGACATAAAAAAGAAGCCCAAATTCTTGCATCTCCTTCTTCTTTTGCTCCACGCCAAAAAGTAAAAAGCATTAATATAAAAATTATTCCCATCAAAAATGGTGTTAATCTTCTATCTAATGTTAAAGGAGCTTTTGCTGGTGATATTAATTTAGGAGCAAACCAAATACTAGGCATACCCGGTGAATAAATTAATAATTCCCCTCCATCTCGAAGTGCAGTTAAGTCATATAATCCACTATGAAAAATACCTATATTTTTTTCTCTATCAACATTAAAGGTATCACCATTTTTTTTTCTACCTTCTGTATACACATCTTCCAAAACTTGCCAACGATTAGTTGCTTTTGAAAAAACCAATACATGACTATTTTTAGGTAAAAAATTTCCTAGATCTAAATATGCTGTTGGTGCATTTTTATCTTTTATTTTATCAAAAGAAATAAGAAACCAATATGTGCCTAATTCTCTTTTTAACTCAAAGGGATCATAAGGCAAAAATTTATTTTTTTGAGCTAACGCACTTTTTGCATCTTTTGCTTTTAAATTATAAGCATAGCCTAAAAAAGGAATAAGTGATACAGGAGTTTTTTCAACCGTAGCTGTTGCTGTTAAAATTTTTCCTTTAGGTAAAGAAATATCTGTTTCTTCTGCTTTTATCCATAAAGGATTACAAAATACCATACAAATTAACATAAAAACAAAAAAAATATTTCTTTTTATTTGTACCTGCTTCATAGCAAAAATTACAAACTCCCAAAATGATATAGTAAAACTATACGGTATTTTTAACAAAGGAGCAAGTGTTCATATTTAACCTTTTCTAAATTAATGCAAAGAATTACCATAAAAAAAAGGGCATTTCTGCCCTTTTTTATTGCATTCCTTGTAGCCATTCTTCTGCTACAAATTCATCAAGTTTTTTATTTCCTAGCATATACGCTTCAATAATAGAAACATTTTCTTTAAATTGAGAAAGTTGTTTTTCAGGCACAGGAGGTTTACTTGGAATAATAATATCTTCTGGATTTACAAAATTACCATTTTTCTTAATTCTAAAATCTAAATGCGGTCCAGTAGATAAACCTGTTGATCCAACATATCCAATAACTTGTCCTTGTGTTACTTTTGCTCCACGTTTAATACTTGGTGCATATCCTGATAAATGGGCATATTGAGATTCTAACCCCGCTCTATGCTTTACAATAATTAAATGTCCATAACCACCTGTATATGCTGCTCTTGTTACTTCACCATCACCAACAGCCATAACAGGCGTTCCTTTTGGTGCTGCATAATCTATACCTTGATGTGGTCTTGTATAACCCAAAATAGGATGTTTTCTTGCTAATGTATAACGTGAACTAATACGGGTAAAATGCACAGGCGTACGTAAAAAGGCTTTTTGTAAGGCATCACCATTTCTATTAAAATAACTAATTTTTTGGTCATCTTCAGAATCATGGAATAAAAAGGCTTCATATTTTTTGCCTTTATTTACAAAAACAGCACCAAGAATACGACCATAACCAATAAATTGTCCATCTAAATATTTTTTCTCAACTAAAGCAGAAAAAGTATCTCCTTCTCTAATTGCTCTTGCAAAGTCAATATCATACGTGAAAACATCAGCTAAACGAATAGCAAATACAGCTTTTTCACCAAGAGCTAAAACAGAATTAAAGAAATTAACATTTACTTTTCCTTGCACATAAGCAAGTTCATAATCATAAGGAATTTCCTGAAATTCTACTTTATATGTATCATTTTCAAAAGAAACAAGAATTTTATGTGTTAAATCAATTTGATACTCAAATTGTTTTAATTTAAAATTTTCTTTATCAACATAAAAAAGAATAGGCTTGCCTAATCTAAGAGAAGTTAACGGATATATATCCTTTGACTCCTCAACAATATTTAAAATCATTGAAAGACTATACCAACCATTAAGCAATGACCCTAAACTATCACCACTTTCAATAGTTGATTTAAAAATCATACAATCTTCAGTAAATTCAATTTGATATCTTTTTTGTGGAATTTGAGGAATAAATACAGGCAAATAATTATAAAATAAATTATCTAATAATGCTATATATTTTGCTTGAAAACTTTCTAATAAAATATTAGCCCGCTCTTGAATATCCCCACTTAATGCACCTAAAGAAGATCTAAAACTAGAACGAGCATATAAATCATAATAGCCAAGTTGCTCATCATTATTTGTTTCATCACTGGCTGTATCTAGTTGTTGATCAACACTTTTTGTCGCATTTTGACTTACTTCATTTTGTTCAATTTGATTTTGATTTTCATTATTTGAAGCATAAGCATTTACAACAACACAAGAACACACTAGCAAAACCGAAAAAAAGACCTTGCCAAAAGAATTAAATAAAAATGGTAATAAATTTTTCATTACAATATTTTAACGTAATAAAAAAAAGCTGTAAAGAAATTAATTTTCAATTTAAAAAAGAAAATGCCCTTAAATAAGAGCATTTTCCAATATAGGCACATATTTGGGGTAATAACATGAAATATCACGCTTACCAAATATAAATTTTACGCTTTTCATACAATGGATAATGTTATCAACAATTCCATACCGTATAATGCAACTGATTATGAAAAAAACTCCATTGTTTACTCACATAATCACCCCTTTGGATTCACCCCGCCTCGCATTTAGACGGGGTGAGATCTTTCAAATCTGAGCGCCAACAACAGAGTTGAAAGACCGGGAGGGGAATTTCTATGCTGCAATAAATGCGTATAAATCTTTTGCGTCTTCGTTATCAGGAAGTTCAGCTAAAGCTTCTTCTAAAAGAGCTTTTGCTTCTTCTTTTTTATTTAAGTTAATAAGGCAACCAGCTAAAGTAATTTTAATTTGTGGATCTTTGGTTTCCTTATAAAAATTTTCTACATAAGAAACAACATCTGCAACTCTTTTGAGTGCATAAGCTTCTTGAACCATACCACCAAGAGCAACAGTATTTTTTGCATTCAAATCAAGAGCATTTTTGAAATATTCAAATGCTTCTGCATGCATTTCTCTTGTCATAGCAATAAGTCCAAGACCTGTAAAAGCATTATCAGCTTTTTCAATTTCTAATGCTTTTTGATAATGGAAAATGGCAGTATCAAGATCACCTACTTGCACAGCTATTGTTGCTAATCCCATTTGTGGCGCTGAGAATTCATTATTATTTTCTGCTGCTTTTTCGTAGTATTCTTTTGCTTTTTCATACTCACCCATGAAAAGGTAGCATTCGCCTAATTCCTTGTTGATTTCATAATCTAATAAATTACTCATGGTCTTTTCCCCTCCATGTAGTTTATTCGTGCCTTTCTGGCATACTCACCTTTAAGCATACTGTGTGCCAAATATATTTAATTCTATATTTTCAATATATTACATATTTTATATTTTCAATTTTTCTTTAAATATTAGGAATTTAACACAAAAAGGAAAATTTTTCCCTCTTTTTCCCTATTAAAAACTATTCTTAAGACATAAAATGCCGTATTATTCCCCTACAACACAAAAGGAATACATAATGATACAAATTAATGAAATTATTGCTCCCAAAAAAGCAGGTCGACTTGATAGTTTTTTAAGTGAGCAAACAAACATTTCACGCTCAAAAATAAAAAAATATATTGAAAATGGTGCAATTTCTCTTAACAATACTCCATGTCTTGATCCTGCTAAAAAACTCAATGAGGGTGATTACATACACATTAACTTAGAAATGCAAGAAACAACTGTTCAACCTATTGAAAATACTCTTACTATTTATTATCAAGATGAATATCTTGCTGTAATTGAAAAACCAGCAGGACTTACAGTTCATCCCTGCCCTTCTTGTACAGAAGCAACATTAGTCCATCATTTACTATACCATTTTCCAAGCCTAAAAAAAATGGAAGGCGAACGCCCTGGAATTGTGCATAGATTAGATAAAGATACATCAGGGCTTATGATTATTGCTCTCACAGAAGAAAGCCGACTTGCTCTTGTTGAATTGTTTTCCCAAAAAGAAATTCATAAAAAATACTTGGCAATTGTGCAAGGCATTTGTCCAAATGGTGAAAGTAAATTAAGCATTGGTCGCCACCCAACACTAAAAACTAAAATGGCTATTGTTCCCGAAAATAAAGGTGGTAAAGAAGCTTTTTCTGAATGGATACGCCTTTACCCTGAAGAATCATTTTTAAAATCTACAAAAAATCAACAACAAGATAATTTTTCCCTTATGGAAGTTTGTATCCATACAGGAAGAACACATCAAATACGTGTTCACCTTTCACATGCTGGCTTTCCTTTACTTGGTGATGAACTTTATGCTCCACAAATAATTGCAGAAAAAGCACCACGACAAATGCTCCATGCCTATCATCTCAACTTTGAACACCCATTTACAGGAAAAGAATTAGCATTTTCTTCTCTTCCACCACAAGATTTTTGGCAATGTCTTGAAAAAGAATTAGAAAAAAAACAAAAAGCTATTCCGATTATTATTACAGGTAGTTCTGGAACAGGAAAATCTGCTTGTCTTGAATTTGCAAAGAGGAAAAATTTTCCTACCTTTAGTGCAGATGCATGTATAAATGAGTTATATCAAGTAAATAATGATGCTTGGTATCTTTTAAAAAATCAATACGGAAACAAATTTGTTCCTAATAATAAAAAACCTGTGGATAAAATTGCATTAGCAAATGCAATGAAAGATCCATATACTCGCCAAGAATTAGAAAATCTCTTACACCCTCTTGTTTATGCACACATGAATAATTTTTTTCAAGAAAATGAAAAAGCACCACTTGCTATTGCTGAAATTCCTCTCTGGTTTGAAACAAAACCTCAACTTTATGATTTTAAACCAATAACATTAACTATTAGTACAAACGAAAACACGCGGTTAAATAGATTAAAAAAACGTGGTTGGTCTGATGAAACCATATCATTTATGGAAAGTATACAGCTATCCCAAGAAGAAAAAATTCGTTTAGCTCAATATCACATTAAAAATACAGGTACTCTTGATGAATTTGAAACACAATTTTTAACTATTTGCCATGAATTATTAGATAAAAATACTTCACTTGTATCTTATACAATAAAACAAATTCAAAATAAAATTCAATCACGGTTTTAACAATAATTTTTATAGTTTTTAGGGGAAAACCTTTTATAAAAAAGTTCTTCCCCTAAAACCCCTTTTCAAAAATTTTTACTTTCACTTATCATTTTTTATTAAAATTACTCTCAATAATAAAATACATTTTTTTATCCTATCAAAAACAAAAGCTCTTTTGCACGCAAAAGAGCTTTTGGATTAAAAAGTTTTATAGGGAGAGTTTGAGAGGGAGAACTTTTTCAAAAGTTCCCCTCTCAAAAAATAAAAACTATAAATCAAAAATAAAAAACAAAAAAAATCTTCCTCGACAAAAATTTATTCAATACCAACGCGTAAGCAATCATGCATGTGAATAAGTCCTTTCACATAGCCTTTTTCATCTAACACAACTAAACTTGTAATGCTTTTTTCATTCATTAGCCCTACGGCTTTTGAGGCTAAGGACATTTCATCTATTGTACTTGGATTTTTAGTCATAACTTCTTGCACATTTTTTTCTAGTAAATGTGGACTCATATGTCTACGCAAATCACCATCAGCAATTAATCCTAATAATTCCAAGTGCTCATCTTTATTATCAACAACAACTATACAGCCTAAACCTTTTTTAGTCATTTCAATAACAGCTCTATCCATTAAAGCATTTTTATCAATAATTGGTAATGCTGCCCCAGAATGCATTAAATCTTTGACACGCATAAGTTGTGATCCCAATTTTCCACCAGGATGAAAATCATGAAAATCTTCTGCACTAAAGCCACGTAAATCTAATAAAGCCATAGCAAGAGCATCACCCAAAGCTAACGTCATTGTTGTTGATGAAGTAGGAGCACAGCCAATAGGACAAGCCTCTTGTTCATTAGGTAATTGCAAGCAAATATCTGCTTGAGTACCTAATAGACTTTCTCTATTTTTTGTTATTGCAATTATTTTTATTGCATGTCGTGTTGCATAGTGCAAAACGTCAATTAATTCTTGAGATTCACCAGAATTTGAAATAGCAAGCAAAATATCTTGTTTTGTCAATGAACCTAAATCACCATGGCTTGCTTCTCCGGGATGCAGAAAAAAAGCAGGAGTTCCTGTTGAACTCATAGTTGCCGCTATTTTTTTTCCAATATGCCCACTTTTTCCCATACCAGAAACAACAAGCCGCCCTTTACATTCATAAATAAGTTCAATAGCTTGGCAAAAATCTTGATTTAAATTTTCCCGTAAAGAAAAAAGAGCTTTTTCTTCTTGTTCAATTACAAACTTCCCTAATCGTAAACTTTTTTCTTTTTGTTCTCTTGTTATCATAAATTACGCTTTCTTCATATTTGCTAAGGCTTCTTCTCTACGTTTTGCTGCTACTTGACGCATATCTTCAGCTAGATCTGATTCATCAACAATTTCTCGACCTAATAATTCCTCTAAAATATCTTCTAAACTTAACACTCCTGCTAAGCCACCATATTCATCTAATACAGCAAACAAATGTTGTCTTAAATCCAAAAATCTATGCAATACCTGCTCTAAATTTTGATTTTCAAGTACATAGTGAATAGGTTTCATAATACTTTCTAATGTTTGTTCTCCTTTTCCTTCACGAATGGAAAGAGCAATATCTCGTCGTTGCACTATCCCTACAATATCTTCATTATTTTTATCATAAACAGGAATACGACTAAAAGACCAAAAAAGATCATGACTATACACATCTTTTAATTGTGTTTTCATGGGCATTGAAAATACAACTGTTCTAGGGGTCATTACATCATTAACTTTTTTTGTATCTAAAGATAAAACATTAGCAATGGCTTTTTCTTCATAAGCATTAATAGTTCCTGATTGCCTTGATATACTCGCTAAAATTCTAATATCATCTTCAGTTGCACTTGGTGTATTTTTTTTAGGTGTTATAAGACGAGTAATAAAACCTGTTGCATACGTTATTGGTGATAATACAAGTATCATTGCTTGTAAAGGATATGCTAAAATAACAGATAATTTATCAGAATATACAACTCCAATAGTTTTTGGTAAAATTTCACCAAAAATTAAAATCAAAATTGTAAAAAATACACTAAAAAGAAATAAATTTTCTGTTCCTAATGCTTTTGCAGCCAATGCCCCAGCTACTGTTGCCCCTGCAGTATTTGCAACTGTGTTTAATGTTAATACTGCTGTAATTGGCTTTTCAACATTTGTACGCATTTCATATAAAAGTTGTCCTGCTTTACTACCCTTTGATTTTAATCTTTCAATTTGTGTCCAAGAAAGAGAATAAAGCATAGCCTCTGTTGTAGAACAAAATGACGATATGCCCGTTGCAAGAGCCACAGCTATTATAAGCTCAACCATATTTGCCACCTAAATAAAAAAAGCCCACTACTTGCATGACAAGAATGGGCTTATTTTATCATAAATAAATTTAATTAGTCGTTTAAAAATTCTTTTAATTCTTTTCCTGCACGGAAGAAAGGTAAACGCTTTGCTTCAACTTCAACTTTTTGACCAGTGCGAGGGTTGCGACCTGCATAAGCACCATATTCTTTTACCTTAAAACTGCCAAAACCACGAATTTCTACGTGATCACCTTCTAAAAGTGCATTTTTCATACTATCAACAAAAGTATTAACAACTAATGTTGCTTCGTCCATAGAAATATTAGTTTGTTCAGACAAGCTTTTGATAAGTTCGCTTTTATTCATGCGTTGCTCCTTGACAAATATCGCTAAACCAGCACGAAACGCTGATAAAATTATCAAATTTGATTTGTGGATAATTCCACACAAAACTAAGTATGTCAACAAATTTATTGAAAATACTCAATTTTTCTAATTTTTTGCAATAACTCTTAAAGGTTCTTGTCCCTCAAGGTATGGTTGCATCTTTTCATAAATTTTCAATAAACGATCAGCTAACACACTAATATCTTGTGCAGCTGGAGAATCAGGAAAAAGTTCTACAACAGGTTTTTGAGCAATAACAGCTTCTTGAATTTTAGGGTCATGGCGAACACTACCAAGTAAAACAGGATTAACATTAAAAAACTTTTGGCAAGCCATTTCAAGTCTTTTAAATGTCATTTCTTCTTCTTTTTTATTCGCAACATCATTAATAACAACAAGAAAATCTTTTACATTTAAATCTTGGCTTAAAACTTTAATTAAAGCATAAGCATCTGTCAAAGCTGTTGGCTCTGGAGTAAGTACAATAACACGAATAGCCGCCATAGCTGCAAATGATTGAACTGTATTATGAATACCTGCACCTAAATCCATAATAATAAAATGATAATTTGCTAAAGCAGGATTTATACGTTTTATTAATAAATCACGCATATCATTATTCATATCAGTAAGCTCTGGCACACCTGAAGCAGCAGGCAAAATATCAAAAGGCTTTACAGTATCTTTTTTTAAAGATTCAATAGCATTTTTAACATCAGCACCGCTAAGTAATACATCTTGTAAATTTTCTTCTGGAGTAATGCCTAAAAGAACATCAAGATTTGCTAATCCTAAATCACAATCCATTAATAATAAAGCATGATTTTTTTGTGCAAGGCAATACCCTAGATTAATGGAAATATTACTTTTTCCAACCCCCCCTTTACCACTCATAATGGCTAAACTCATTGTACTCATAAATATCTATCTCTATTTATATACCGAAAAAAAGAAAACGCTTTTCATTGGAATGAACAAGTGAAGAACTTTCTTCTTTTTTTTGTTGATTGTTGTTAATATAAGATTTTACTTTTATGCCAATTGGACTAGGTAATGAAAGTGCTTGTTTAGCATGATCTAAAACTGTATCAGCTGTATCACCTTGAATATATTCAGCAAGTCCAATACTATAAACTGTTTCTATTCTATTGCTACGTAATTTTTTCTCAAAATTATCAGAAATCTTTTCCATAATTGCACTAGCTGCAAAACTTTTACGACCAGCAAGCACTAAAATATATCCAACACCTTTTACTTCACAAAGATAATCATCAGATGATAAATATTTTGCAAAACATTGTAAAAGAATATCATTTTGACTTGCATCAGCATTAACACGGAAAACAACCACAGAAAAGTTTTTACCAAAATTGCGGCAATCAACACCAAGACGATATTCAAAAAGAGGGTATTCAATAAGAGGCAAATTATATTGTCTTTCTTCTCTTCTTAACCAACCTTTTTTAATACCTTCAGCAAGCCATGCCTCAACACCTTCTAAAGGGCTATCAAGGCTATCACCTATATGTGCAAAATTTTCTTTGCTATACCCCATAAGGCATAAACGCCACAAATTTGCATTTTTAGGATTTGAAACTAATTCACGTAAAATACTTTTTTCTTCAACATCTGTAAGGTTAGCATAATGCGTTAAACGAACAGAACTTTCTTCAATTTCTTCATCTTGCCATGTAAGATCAAATTCTTCCATAGAAAAATTTTCATTATCATTTTTATGTGCATGATCATCTGTTACTTCAGAGCTAAAGCCCCAATCTTTTGCACAATCAGCAAGTAAATTTAATTGACTTATAGGATCTAACACACTTTCCCCCTAACTCTTATTCTTCTGCTCGTGGACATAAAGCAAAAAACCACGAATAAAACTATCTAGTTCACCATCAAGCACAGCATCAACATCCCCCATTTCACAAGAAGTTCTATGATCTTTTACTAAGCGATAGGGTTGCATAGTATATGTTCTTATCTGACTTCCAAATGCAATGGCATCTTTACCCGCATAATCAGCTTGTTTTGCTGCATCACGGATATTACGTTCATGTTCATAAAGTCTTGATTTCAAAATTCGCATAGCAGAATCTTTATTGCTATGCTGAGACTTTTCATTTTGACATTGTACCACAATTCCTGTTGGAATATGTGTAATGCGAACAGCTGATTCTGTTTTATTTACATGCTGTCCACCTGCACCAGAAGCTCGGTACACATCAATTCGTAAGTCTTCTTCTTTTATTACAATATTAATATCATCACTAACATCAGGGATAACATCAACAGAAGCAAAAGAAGTATGCCGTCTTCCCGAAGAATCAAAAGGAGATATGCGTATTAATCTATGAATACCTTTTTCACCTTTTAAAAAGCCAAAAGCATTTTTTCCTTGTATACGAAAAGTAATACTTTTTGTTCCAGCTTCTTCACCTGGTAAGTAATCCAAGATTTCAACTTTAAAATTTTTCTTGTCTGCATAACGAAAATACATACGTTCAAGCATTTCTGCCCAATCTTGTGCTTCCGTTCCACCAGCTCCTGGATGTATATCAATAATAGCGTCCATGTGATCTGATTCATCAGCAAGCAAAATTGCCATTTCCGTATTATCTAATATCTTATACAAAAGCTCTGCTTGATCATTAAGTGAATGTAAGGCTTCCTCTTCACCTTCACTTGCAAAAATAAGCCATTCTTGCATATCGGAATAAGCTTTTTCAAGAATTTTATATTCTTTAATTTCTTCTTCCAACTGGCGCTTTTCTTTAAGAAGTGGTGTTATTTTTGCTTGATCATTCCAAGCATCAGGGGCAGAAATTATTTCCTCTATTTTTTTTAGCCCTTCTTCCTTACCATTAAGGTCAAAGACGCCTCCAAAGAGATTCATATTGCTGTGTGAGGTCTTGACACCAAGCACGCAATTCTGCCAACTGTAACATAAAAAATTCCCTTTAATCTTCAAACGAATCAAGTAAGGTTATTAATAGACATTAATCCTTAATATTGCAAGAAAAAATCTAGACTTTTTTTAATAAAATAAAAGGGATAACTTAACATTTTACTTTAAGTTATCCCTCTTTTTCGTTGAATACCAAAGCTTTTTAGACTTTAATTTGTACAAAAATTTTAATTAAACTATCATATATTTTTTCGTCATTTCTTCATTAAACTTTAGTTTTTTATAAAATTTTTTTTATAAAACTGAATAAAATATTTTTTATAATAATTTCAAC
>JAHHTE010000026.1 GCA_020024815.1 Mailhella sp. | reverse complement strand
CTAATTAGATTGTATTTTATAAAAATATAGTTATATTAGTATATTATAAAAAAGTTATTTTTATAAAGAAAAAAGAGATAAAAACTCTTGACAAGTGAATAAGAAAAGAGCATTTTTATAAAAAATGAGGAAATAAACATGACTAATCAAAATAACCACATTGCTTTCAATAGCTTTTATTACAGCTTTTATTTTTATGAAAGTGCCTGTGGTTATAGGTATTGTGATTAGTTACGTTCACACATAAATACTAAAAGCCACGGCACTCTCAAAAGTCCGTGGCTTTTTTGTATGCAACGGAAAAAATTCAACCAGTGCGTAGTGGGTAAGGAGAAAAATTATGAGTATGGGTAAAAAAATTCGCTTAGAACGTATTTTCAATCGTGAAAACAATCGTTGTATTATTGTTCCTATGGATCATGGTGTTTCTATTGGACCAGTGGAAGGCATTGTGAATATGAAAGATGCAGTGCAAGACATGTCAATAGGTGGAGCAGATGCTGTTCTTATGCATAAAGGTTTAGTACGTTGTGGGCATAGAACATACGGTAAAGATTTAGGACTTATAGTGCATTTATCTGCGTCAACTGATTTATCTCCTCACCCAAATTCAAAAACATTAGTTGCAAGTGTGGAAGAAGCAATACGTTTAGGAGCAGATGCTGTTTCTATTCACGTAAATATTGGTGATGAATTAGAAAGAGATATGCTTTCACAAATCGGTAAAGTAAGTGAATCTGCTGAAAGATGGGGTATGCCACTTCTTGCAATGGTATATGCTCGTGGTCCAAAAGTGCAAAATTCTTTTGCTCCTGAAGTTGTAGCTCATTGTGCTAGAGTTGGGGTTGAACTTGGTGCTGATGTTGTAAAAGTTCCTTACACTGGGGATATGGATAGTTTTAACCATGTAGTTGAATCTTGTTGTGTGCCAGTAGTTATAGCTGGTGGTGCAAAAATGGATAATACAAAAGACTTTTTGCAAATTGTTCATGATTCTGTAAAAGCTGGTGGAGCTGGTTTATCTGTTGGACGTAATGTATTCCAACACCCTAATAGACGTGAATTAGTTCGTGTTCTTCGTGGTATTGTGCATGAAGATTGGACTGTTGAAAAAGCTCTTGAGGTTATGGGAGATAAATAATGAAACGTCTTGTTTTTGCAGAAGTAATTCCTTTTGATAAAGATACTGTTTTGCTTGCACTTGAGGCAGGAGTTGACGGTATTATAACAGAAGATAAACATCTTGATGAAATAAAAGGGCTAGCTCGTGTTACTTTTTTGGGTAATTCACAAGTAAAAGAATATGCTTTGAATAAAAAAGAAGATGAACTAGCTTATGAAGAAATGGTTAGAAAAAATTCTTTAGTTTTGCATAGCTTAAGTAAGTATGAAATTATTCCTGTGGAAAATTTATTAGCAAAAAGTGATATTGCAGAAAAAATTTGTTTATCTGTAACAAATTTTACTGAAGCAAAAGTTGCTTTTGGCATATTAGAAAAGGGTGTGCAAAAAATTATTGTGAAAAAAGAAGGAATTGCTGATCTTCGTAAAATAATGGAAATTGCACAAATTGGTAATGAGAAAATGGAACTTGAAACAGCAAGTATTACAAAAATCCAAGCAGTAGGGCTTGGGCATAGGGTTTGCGTTGATACTATGTCAGTACTTGAGCTTGGGCAAGGTATGCTTGTAGGTAATTCTTCTGCATTTACTTTTTTAGTGCATGCTGAAACTGAAGAAAATGAATATGTTAATTCAAGACCTTTTCGCGTTAATGCTGGAGCTGTCCATGCCTATGCTATGATGCCTCAAGATAAAACAAGTTATTTACAAGAATTATCTTCTGGTACGGAAGTTCTTATTGTTGATAATAAAGGACAATGTAAAAGTGCTATTGTGGGACGTGTAAAAGTAGAAGTTCGCCCTATGCTCCTTATTGAAGCTGTAACAAAAGACGGTAAAAAAGGAAGTCTTTTCTTACAAAATGCAGAAACAATACGTTTAGTTAAAAAAGATGGTAAGCCAATAAGTGTTGTAAAATTAAAAGAAGGTGATGAAGTGCTATGTCATTTAGATTGTGCTGGTCGCCATTTTGGAATGAGAGTGGAAGAAAATATTTCTGAATAGGGAAAAATAATGAATACAGAAGAATTGGCAAGACTACGATTAGAAATTAATGCTCTTGATGATGAGCTATTAACAATTTTACAAAAAAGAGCTTTTCTTAGTACTCAAGTAGCAAAAGCAAAACAAGGTGGAACTATTTTTTATCCAGCTAGAGAAAAAGAAATAATTTCACGTTTGCAAAATAAGAATAAGGAAAATATTGAAAAAAATATGGTGCAATTACCACAAGAAAGTATTGCTCATATTTGGACAGAAATTTTTTCTTGTTCTCGTATGTTACAAAAAAAGACAAGTCTTGCTTTTCTTGGCCCTTTAGGAACATTTTCTCATTATGCAGGAGAAGAACTTTTTGGAAAAAGTTTAACCTATCAACCATGCTCTGATTTTAATAGTATTTTTGCAAAAGTTTTTTCAGGGGAGGCAAATTTAGGTTTGATTCCCTTAGAAAATTCTTTGCAAGGTACTGTTGGGCAATGCTTAGATTTATTTGAAATATATCCTGTTTCAATTATTGCAGAACATTATAGCTCTATACATCATTGCCTTCTTGCAAAACAAACGGATTTTTCAAAAATAAAAACAATTTATTCTCACCCACAAGCATTAATGCAATGCCATGATTGGATACAAAAAAATTGCCCACAAGCACAAGTTGTTGAATTATCTTCCACAGCAAAAGGAGCTTTGCGAGCTATGGAGGAAGAAGATAGTGCAGCTATTGGTAATGAAAAACTTGTGCAATTAAGTCAAGAAGGAAAAATCTTACAGGTAATTGCAAAAGATATTGCAAATTGTAAAGATAATACAACACGTTTTGCTGTTATTGCAAAAGAAAAAAATTCTTGTTCTTTTGTTTTACCTAAAAGTTCATTTACCTTTGCTCTTGCAGATAAAACAGGGGCATTATCAAAGGTTTTACAAATTATTCAACAAGAAAATATTAATTTAACAAAATTAGAATCAAGACCTTTATATAATAAAGTACAAGGTACAGCATGGCAATATCGCTTTTTTGCTGATGCATTGGCAAATTTATGGGAAAAGCCAATGTTGATGCAGACATTAAAAGAACATTGTTATGATATTCGTATCTTAGGGGTATATGAAAATCTTTTATAATTTAGTTTTAATATGTTTTTAAAATAATTTTATTATTTTTTAATAATGTAGAATAACAAAAGCTCTTTTGTATGCAAAAGAGCTTTTGGATTAAAAAGTTTTGAGGGGAGAATTTGAGAGGGGAACTTTTTCAAAAGTTCTCCTCTCAAAAAAATCCCATAATTTAAAAATACCCCTTAGAACATATATTGAAAACAACGTAAAAAGGTTATATTAATTTTTCATTAAATTTTTATTACCTTTGAGGTTCAATATGACAAAGCAAGATTGGATAGATGATGATCTAAAATATATTTGGCATCCTTTTACACAAATGAAACAATATGAGGGGGAAGATAAGCCTATTTGTATTGTGAAAGGTGAGGGAATTTATATTGAAGATATTGATGGCAATCATTATATAGATTCTGTTTCTTCTTGGTGGGTAAATAGTTTAGGTCATGCTAATCCAAGACTTGCAAAAGCTCTTTATGAGCAAGCTCAAACCATAGAACACGTTATTTTTGCAGGATTTACACATAAGCCAGCCATTAGTTTAGCAAAAAATCTTGTAACAATGCTAAATTGTTCTTTAAAACACGTTTTTTATTCTGATAATGGTTCTACTGCGACAGAAGTTGCGTTAAAAATGGCTTTTCAATATTGGCAATTAAAAGGCAAAACCAAAAAACAAAAATTTATTGCTTTTGATAATGCCTATCATGGGGATACAATTGGGGCTGTGTCCGTTGGTGGTATTGATATGTATCATAAAGTATATAGTCCTTTATTGTTTGAAATTATACGCGAAAAAAGTCCCTATTGTTACCGATGTCCTTGTGGAAAAGAAAAAGAAACGTGTCAACTTGAATGTCTTGATGATTTAGAAAAAATATTAGAAAAGCAACATGATGAAATAGCAGGACTTATTATAGAACCACTTATTCAAGCTGCTGGTGGTATGATTATGTATAAAGCCGAATATTTAACTAGACTTCGTGCTTTATGTGATAAATACCAAGTACTTTTTATTGATGATGAAGTGGCTATGGGATTTTATCGTACAGGTAAATTATATGCTTATCAACATGCAGGTATTGAGCCAGATATTTTATGTTCTGCAAAAGCTTTGACAGCAGGTTATTTACCTTTATCTGTTACTATTTGCACTGATGAAATTTATCAAGCTTTTTATGATGATGATAAAGATGGCTTAAAAACATTTTATCATGGGCATAGTTATACAGCTAATCCTCTTGCTTGTGCTGTTGCCAATGAGAATTTAAAAATTTTAGCAGAACTTGATATGGAAAAGTATCTTGCTCCTAAAATTATAGCTTTTCAAAAAGGATTAGAAAAATTTCGTGAGCATAAAAATGTTGGTGATATTCGTCAATGGGGTATGGTAAGTGCTATTGAAATTGTAGAAGATAAAGAAAGTAAAAAATCTTTTTCCTATGAAGAACAAATAGGAAAGAAAATTTATCAAGCAGGGCTTAAACGTGGTGCTTTACTTCGTCCTATGTGGAATTGTATGTATTTTATGCCACCTTATATTATTACAGAACAAGAAATTGAAAAGCTTTTAACCATTGCTTATGATTCCATGTGTGAAGTTTTAGGGAATTAATTTTTTTATGAACATTATACGTTAATGATAGTTATTGAGAGGAGAACTTTTGAAAAAGTTCCCCTCTCAAACTCACCCCTCAAAACTTTTTAATCTTAAATTGCTTTGTATTAAAAAAATATTTTTATTAGAAAAATATATAAATAACAAATAGTTATAAAATTACAGGTACAGATACTGATGTAGGTAAAAGTATTGTTACTTTGGCTTTTGCTTTATATTATGAACAAAAAGGATTGCAAGTTGGTGTATATAAGCCCTTGCAAAGTGGAGCTTTTTGGCAAAACGAAAAACTTATTGCTCCAGATTTAGCATTAATACAAAATTATTCTTCTACAATTAAAACAAAATGTTCGTATTTACTTGAAGGGGAATGTTCGCCAGCTCTTGCCATGAAAATGGCTCATGTTTCTTTTTCTCTTGAAAAAATACGTGAAGATTATCATAATTTTTCACAACAATGTGATATTGTTTTAGTAGAAGGGGCAGGAGGCTTGTTATGTCCTGTTGATTTTACAAAGCAATTAACAATGGCTGATATTATTAAAGCATTAGCTTTACCTTGTTACATTGTTGCAAGACCAAATTTAGGAACAATTAATCATACATTATTAACTGATTATGTGGCAAAAGAAAAAAATCTTTGTGTACAAGGAATTATAATAAATAAATATCCTACGGAAAAACAAGATATTGCTATTCAAAATGTTTGCTTAGAAATTGAAAAATATACAAATACACCTATAACACATATTATTCCAAAATTTGAAACAATAACAAAAGAAAATTTAGTTTCAGTATTGTTGTGATTTTTATGAGAGGGGAATTTTTGAAAATGTTCCGCTCTCATATTTTCTCTTATTGATTTTTTAATATAAGATAAATAGGGTGATAGGTAAGTATATTTTGATATTTTTTTTCATATTCACGGCATTGTGTTTTACTTAAATATGTTTGCATAAGCCCACCAACCCCAGTTTTTTTTATATGACGGAAAATATCAATAGTGTTTTGAAAATGTAATTTTTTTTCTTCTTGATAAAAATATGTTACTGTATATTCATTCATAATTTCATTGAGATCAAGTTCAGAAAAATAATCTAATCCAATATTGAAAATATCTTTTATTTCATAATAATTTTTATCACCAAAAAAGGATAAAGCAAGAGTTCCATTATGGTTAAGTTTTTTCATGCAAGTATGAATAAGTTTTTTAGGGTCATTACTCCATTGAATACTTGCGTTTGAAGTAATGAGATTAAAATAATAAGAAGGAAAAAGTTGATCCAGTTTGTCCATATCAAATGAAATAAAATTTATTTGAGGAAATTTATATTGAAAAATAGTTTGATATTCTGGAATAAAATCAAGAGCAAAATAGTCAACAAACGCACACTCTTTATATAAATATTGTGTGTATGTCCCAAGTCCACAACCTAATTCTAAAATAGAATGATACCCTTTATCGAGTTTAGAAAAAAGGTGTGCTGCCATTTCTTTTTGGATAAGAGCATGGTCTTCATAATCAAAACGGCAATTATAAAAATTTTTTTTAACTTTTTCTTTATTAATAAATATATTTTGCATGGGGTTATAATTTATTGTATTAAAATTTCTTTCCAAGAAGTGAAAAGATGAAAAGGATAATGTTTTGTTTCTAATATAATGCTTTTATTGGCATTATGTTCCCAATAATTTTTTTGATTTTCAAAAGGAAATATACAATCATTTTTTGCTATAAAAGCTATATCAAAAAAAGTCTTTTTTGTGAATTGATATTCTTGTATGGCAATTAATTCATTTTTTAATGCTGTATTTGTTTGTTGAGAATTAAGAGAAAAACCTATTTTTTTATTGAAAATAGCTTGAGTTTGTTCATTAAAATTATTTATTGTGAGTTGATAAACTTTAGGTGGTATACCTTCTTTAATAGAAATGGGATTGCCTGTTCCACAAAATGCAATTTTTTTAGTATAGGGTAGAGTTAATGCATTGCTCATATATATACCCATTGACCAAGCAATTAAATAAATATGTTGGTATGTTGAAAAATCAATAGTTGGCATAGTTATATTTTGATAATCATAAAAATGCAGACAATCAAAATTTTTTGTTATTTGATTTTCTTTGTCCAAGTGTTGGACTGCTTTTTCATTCATTCCCCAACCATTAAAAAAAATAATAAGGTTTTGAGAAATATTTTTTTGTAGCCATTTATATTGCATAAGGATATTCTTTTATTGCTTGAAAAAGATTTGTTATTTCTTCATGTTGCATATTACTATTTAAAGAAAGACGAATACGAGCTGTATGTTGAGGCACAGTTGGAGGGCGAATAGGTAATGTAAAAAAGCCCTTTGCTTGTAAATATTTTGCCATTTTTATACAATCTTCAGTTTCACCTAAAATAAGGGGGATAATATGAGATCCAAAAGAGCAAGAAAAAGGAACAGATAAATTTTGACAATATGTTATAAGGTTTGATAATTTTTTTTGTTGTGAAAGAAGATAGGAAAATTTTTCTGTAAGTAAAAATTCTGTCCACATGGTTTGGATAGGAGAAATAGCAGTTGAAAAAATAAATGTTTGTGCTTTATTTATAAGAATATCAATAATTACTTGATTAGCAACACAAAAAGCTCCAGCTGATCCAAGAGCCTTACCCAGTGAAGCCATGATTATATCAATTTGTTCATTATTTTTATGTAGATAAGAAAGTCCTTGTGCTTTTTCACCAAAAACACCAATAGCATGAGCCTCATCAATCATTAATAAACAAGAATATTTTTCTTTTAAAAAAATTAAGGCTTCAATATTGGCAAAATCACCGTCCATAGAAAAAATAGATTCAGAAACAATAAGTGCTTGCTTATGATTTTGTCTATTTTTTTTTAGTAAATCTTCTAAATGATTATAGTCTAAATGTTTATAACGGCATAATTTTGCTTGAGAATGTTTTATCCCTGCTAATATACTATTATGATTAAGTTTATCAGAAAAAATAATAGCTTCTTTTTGCATAAGGGCAGAAATAATTCCCATATTTGCTTGATAGCCTGAATTAAATAAAAGAGCAGCGTCTTTTTGATACCATTTTGCTAAAAATTTTTCCAAACGTGTAAATGGAGCAGAATTACCACTTAATAGACGAGATGAGGCAGAAGAAAATTGTGCTTCTGGATTATCAAATATTTTATTAAGAAATTCTTTTTTTAATTCTGTATTTGACCCTAAATTTAAATAATCATTGGAAGATAAATTAAGAAGTTTTTTTTCTTCTAAAAAAATAAATTTATCTTCTCTATGGGTAGTTTTAGGAAGTGTTCGCTTATTTATAGTATTCATAAGTATTTTTGTTGCAAAATGTATAAGAAAGTCAAGTAAAACTTTTATCCCCAATTATATTATTTTTCTTGATATTGACAATTTTTTATGTTAAAGAAAAAAGGCTTTTAAAAAAACTTTAAGGAGTTCTAAAAATGCCTAAAATGCGTTTTTTAATGCCTTTATTGGCTGTAATGCTTATGCTTCCTTCTGTTGCATTTGCTGCTCATGGTCATCCAGTATTTCCAAAAGATTTGGAACTTTATTGGGTAATTCCATTTGTTTGTATGTTACTTTCTATTGCTATTGGACCATTGGCGTTGCCTCATTTTTGGCATCACCATTATGGTAAAGTGGCGATTTTTTGGGGATTGGCATTTTTAGTGCCTGCAACATTTATTCTTGGATTTGATCTTGTTAGCTTTTATGCTGTTGAGACAATTTTACTTGAATATTTACCTTTTATTATCCTTTTGCTTTCTCTTTTTACTGCAGCAGGTGGTATTCGTTTAAAAGGTACTCTTGTAGGTACTCCTCTTGTAAATACAGGTATTTTAGCTTTTGGTACTATCATTGCTAGTTGGATTGGTACAACAGGGGCTGCAATGCTTCTTATTCGTCCTCTCCTTCGTGCTAATAAACATCGTAAATACCAAGTTCATCAAGTTGTATTCTTTATCTTCTTGGTTGCTAATATTGGTGGTTCTTTAACTCCTCTTGGTGATCCACCACTTTTCTTAGGATTTTTAAAAGGTGTTAGCTTCTTCTGGACAACTGTTCACCTTTTTGTAAAAACAGCATTTATTTCTGTTCTTTTATTAATTCTTTATTTTGTTCTTGATAGCGTTCTTTATAAAAAAGAAGGATCTCCAAGACCTGCTGTAAATGCTGCAACTGCAGAAAAATTTGGTCTTGACGGTAAAATCAATATTCTTTTTGTTGCTTGTATCGTTGGTCTTGTTCTTATGAGTGGTTCTTGGAAACCTGATGTAACTTTCCATGTATATGGTATTCCTGTTGAATTACAAAACGTTGTTCGTGATGTTTGCTTACTTATAGTTGTTGCTCTTTCAATGGCTTTAACTTCTAAACAATGCCGTGAACTTAATGATTTTAACTGGGAACCAATTGCAGAAGTTGCAAAGCTCTTTATTGGTATTTTCTTAAGTATGATTCCTGCTCTTGCAATTTTACGTGCTGGAACAGAAGGTAGCCTTGCAAGTCTTATTAGCATGGTTTCTGATCCTTCAACAGGTGAACCATTAAACTATATGTATTTCTGGCTTACTGGTCTTCTTTCTTCTTTCTTAGATAACGCTCCAACATACCTTGTATTCTTCAATACAGCTGGTGGTGATGCTCAATACCTCATGCAACATGTAGGTACACTTGCTGCTATTTCTGCTGGTGCTGTATTTATGGGTGCTGTAACTTATATTGGTAATGCTCCAAACTTTATGGTGCGTTCTATTGCTGAAAATAGTGGTGTAAAGATGCCAAGCTTCTTTGGTTATATGGCTTGGTCTATTGGTATTTTATGGCCAATCTTTGTTCTTACTACTTTCATTTTCTTTTTGTAAGATTGAAAAAAAATAATAAAAAAAGCCAACAATTTGTTGGCTTTTTTTTTGTCTATGTTTTTCTTTTTTTAAAAGGTATTTTTAAGGTATATCTTTAAATTAATTGTTAACTGTTATATTTTAAAATGAAAGTAAAATAACATATACTTAATAAAATATAATCTTATAACGTATGTTTTATTGTATAGATAAACAAAAATCTTTTTATGCAAAAGATCTTTTGTATTAAAAAGTTTTGAGGGTAGAGTTTGAGAGGGGAACTTTTTCAAAAGTTCCCCTCTCAAGTAATAATACTAAAAAGAGAATTATTTTTTTCTTAAGCCGTATTCAAGCCATTTACGTTTATAAAAAATTTGTAAAATAAGGGCAAAAGTAACAAGTCTTACAGTAAGCATTGTTGAATAAATACCCATAGCACCAAAACCAAGACTTATTGCGAGTAACCAAGAAAGGGGAATATTAACAACCCATGAGGTAAAGGCATTTATTTTACATGGTAAAACAGTTGCTCCTGATCCAGCAAAAATTCCATCAAGAAGACTTGTAGTGCAAGCAAATGGTGTCATAATACAAGAAAATGTTAAGAATAGTAGAGCTTGTTCTTTTACTTTTGGATCTTCGGTAAAATAGTTAATAATTGGATCACGGAAAAACCATAAGAAAAAAGCTGGAATGATAACAAGTAATCCAGTTTTGAAAGCAATTTTTTTACCAAAATTAAATAAAAGTTCTCTATTTCCACTACCAAGTAAATGCCCACTAAAAATAACAATAGACATATTTAAAGCACTTAGGGGAAAGAGTAAAATACTATGAACACGCATACCTACGTTCATTCCAGCTAAGATATTTGTTGATTCATAAGGAATTTTACTAATAATAGCTATGGCAGTAAGGCTACCTAATTGTGTAATAATTTGACTAAAAGCAGCAGGCATACCAACTTTAAAAAGATATGGCATAGCTCTTTTGTTCCATTTCCAAGGTGCAAAACTTGATTTTTTTATGATTTTATATTTGATAGCTAATGTAAAATTTGAAACTAAACCAAAAACAGAACAAGCAAAGGTTGTCCATGCTATTCCTTTTGCTCCAAATTCTGGTAAGCCAAAATATCCAAGTCCAAAACCTAAATTTCCAATAAGATTTCCAATGGCCATGATTGCTAAAGTGCAAAGAGGTAACCACACTTTTTTATATGCTCTAAAAATGGAATTAACCATTATAAGAATATAATAAAAAGGAAGTCCTAAACATGAAGTAAGAAAAAAGATTGCAAGGGTTGGACGTAAATTATTTGCAATTTGCATGAGATCAAAAATTATATCTTGGAATAAAATCGCACAAATACAAACAGTGATTCCTGAAGTTGCAGAAAGCATAATAATAAGTCCTGCATAACGATTGGCTCTTTCTTTTAGTCCTGAACCTAATGATTGACTAATGGTTGCCATACAACCACTTGCAATAAAAGAGGTTATCATCATAAGTAACGCAAAAATTTGCGATACAACACCCAAAGAAGCTTGCACAGAAGCTGCTTCTATGTTTTGTGTTATTACTTGTGTTGAACTTGTTATGCTTGTTGCATCAATTTTTCCAGCTGTCCAAATATCTGTCATGGAAATAAGTAAATGACAAAGCATAAGTCCCATTTGAGGAATGGTTAATAGTACAATTTCTTTAAATGTAGGGGTACTTATTGTTTTTTGTATTGAATTCATGCAGGAGAATATAAAGATTAATAAAACAAAAGTAAATAATTATTATTAAAAAATATTTGGGTGATAGATTTTTTATAATTTTATTATGATAATGTAACATTATAAGCTACGATAAGTTTTTTTTAATAGTATAGGATTTAAATAAAAAATTATGGGGAAAATTTTATTAAAATTTTCCCCATAATTATAACATATTATAAAAAATAATAAATTAAATCATATTAATTATCAAAATCTTTACCAGTAATTTTTTTATAATATTCTCTATTAATATCAATGCCAAGACCTGGAAGGTGTGGTTTTTCTAGGTATCCATCAATAATTGGAACTTCATTTGTTGTAAGATTTTTTCTTACTTCACCATCATAGAAATCAGGGTGTAAGTATTCAACATATTTTGTATATTTATTATTAATATGAAAATGTCGAGCAGCAGCAGCTGTAATACCTGTTTTCCAATGATGAGGACTTACTTGTACGCTATATTGTTCTGCCATGTGAGAAATTCTGCGTAATTCTGTTAGCCCACCACACCTATTATAATCAGGCTGAATAATAGAAACACCACTATATTTTAGCCATTGTTCTGCCTCAAAACGGCTTGTTCCCATTTCCATTCCACAAATGCGTGTTTTTACTGATTGTGATAATTTTCTATGTCCTTCAAGGTCATCATGGGGTAATGTTGCTTCTGCAAAATATAAATTAACATCTTCTAATTCATTAAGAATCCATTTTACTTCTTCCCAGTCAGTCCAACGATAAAGAGGATCAATCATCATATCAATATCATTACCAACCATTTTTCTACATTCACGAATATAATTAACTGCTTGTTCTTTTGTCATAACAGAATCTTGCATAAGGCATATTTTTGTAGCTTTTATTTTTTTCTCTTTTGCTTTTGCAAAGAGGGGTTTGTAAGCTTCTAATGCAACTTCTGGATCAGCATTTGATGGACAATTAGGGTATAAAGTAAAATATGGAGTAACCTTATCTCTGAATGCACCTCCCATTAATTTATAAACAGGTACATCATGTTGTTTTCCAGCTAAATCATATAAGGCAATATCAATACCTGAAATGGCAAACAAAGCAAAACTACGCATTCCAATCCAACGTGTTGATTCATACATAAGATCCCAGTTAGCATCAAATTCAATTGGATCGTGTCCAATAAGAATATCTGTTAATTTTTGCCACCATTTATGTTGTGAATTAGCGTTAGCAAAGGCTGTTAGAACATTAGGATCTCCATCTGCTTCACCTATACCATAACGTCCAGCTTCGTCTGTTATTTTAACAATGCAGGTATCTAAACTCCAATTGTTAGCAGGAACTGAAATAGGTAAAAATTCAATTTTTTTAATTTGATTTTTATTCATAAAAATTTCCTTCTAATTTTTCATTCTACTTGAGAAAAAATTAGTTATTATTTTCGCTTTCTTTTGTTTCTATGTGTTCTATTATGCTGGGGGTTACTGTATAATCATTTTTTAACCAACGTAAAAGGCAAAGAAACATAATTACATAAAGGAAAATCATAGGAGGAGCAGAAAGAATTGCCATAGATTTTATTGTATTAACACCAGCTCCCATAAGTAAAGCAACCATACTAATTGCTCCAACAGCAATAGACCAAACAATACGAATGGCTAAATCAGGATCACCATCTTTACCAAGTTTTTTTGTTGTCATAAGAGAAACTGCGTATGTAGCTGATGTCATGGTAGTAGTAATTAGAACATACGCTGATGCCATAAATATCGCTAGTACAAACATTCCAAAAGGAACAGATGCAATTACTTCAATTACAGCAGAAGATAAACCAAGTTCTTTAAACCAATCAATAACTGGAATTGATTTTGTAAAAATACCATTTACTGTATAGCTTCCTAAAATTCCCATAAAAAGAACACAACCAAGAGAGCTACCAATAACGCATGTAAGAATAACTTGTTTAAATGTACGTCCTTTAGATACTTTTGCAATAAATAATCCCATCATTACAAGATAAGCAAAGTACCATGCCCAATAAAAGATAGTCCAGTCTTGTGGAAAACCTGTTTTATTTATGGGGTCAGTATATAAAGACATTCTAAAAAAGTTATTTGCTATCATTCCAAGACTGTCGCCCATATAGTTAATAATAAAAGCAGTTGGACCAACAACAAGAATAAAAACAATTAATCCCACTGAAATATAAACACAAATATCAGCTAACTTTGAAATACCTTTTTTTAAACCAAGGGACATTATAAGAATATAAAAAATGATGAATGAGAAAACAATAGCAACACGTATTCCAGTAGTAGGAACAATATCAAACATTTTATAGAGACCAGATGCAAGTAAATCAGCAGATAATCCCATTGATGTTGAAAAAGCACCAAGAGTACCAAAAATTGCGAAAATATTAATTACATATCCAATCCATGAGTCTTTATGTTTTTCGCCAATTATTTCTGAGCAAAGGGCACTTAATCTTAAATTTGTTTGTTTACGATTATACATATAATATCCATAAGGAATTGCAGGAAAAAGGAAAATTCCCCAACCTATAATATTCCAATGGTATGTTGAATAAGCTATTGCCCATGTGCTTGCTTCAGATGATAAAGGTTCAACACCATAAGGTGGATAAAGCATATAGTATATTGGTTCACCAATAGCCCAATAGATTAATCCTGCTCCTACACCTGCTGTAAACATCATAAAAGCAAAACTCATAAATGAAAATTCTGGTTGTGCATCTTTACCACCAAAACGCACTTCTCCATATTTACCAAATGCAAGCCATGCTAAAACGCCTAAACATGCTAATGCGATTAAATCAATAAAAAATCCTAGTTTATGAGTAATAAAAGAAGCTCCAGCTCCTGTTATTGCATTAAGTTTTTCAGGAAAAGCTGTTGCTAATGCCATAACTATCAAGACAAAAATGATTGCAGGCCACATAAGTTTTTGGTCAGCATTTTGGAATAAATTTTTATTATTGGGTATGTTTTGCATATTAGTCTCCAAATTTTAAAGGAGTTTATAAATTAGTTCTACTGCAATAAAAATTTTTTTAAATTTTTGTCTTACATAATTAATACATTATGATGTTTAATAAAATTTGCTTTTTTTACTTTCATTGCATAAAGTTCAATTCTTGCAATTTTACAATTTTTCATACTTACTCCTAAGATAAAGCACTGCCATTTGCTTTCATTTTTTCTTGAAGTTTTGCTACATCAATAGCTTTAAATGCATAGTTATTTTCAAGAGAGAGAACACTTGCAATAGCTGCTGCATGACCGTATTCAAAACATTGTGCTGTAACCCTTGCTGATGCTAATGCTTCATGTTCAGTGCATAAGCAACGACCAGCAACAATGATATTTTCTGTATTTTTAGGAACTAAAGTAAGATAAGGAACTTCATAATAATCATTTTCTAACCAATGCAGTTTTGAAACTTCTCCTGCGTGTAATTCAATAGGCCAAGAAGATTTAGCAATAGCTGTTGTGCTTTTTTGGCAAGTTGCAACATGGTCATTTGTTAAACATTCTTCACCTACAATGCTACGAGTTTGTCGAACTCCTACTTCTGCTGCCATATCAATTAAAAGTGAATTTTCAAAACCTTTTACATTATCTTTAAAAAAGCGATGATATTCTCGTGCAATGCGTCTACCTAGAATTTCTGCATAAGTTCTTTCTTCAGGGTAAAGAACATTTAATATTTCACCATGTTGACCTGCTAATTGTGTGCAGTTCATTAAAAACACACTTGGTTGAGGAGTTGGGAAAACCCAAACGCGATTACGTGGGGTATTATATGTTTTTGTTTCAAATGCTTGTGTTAATTTTTGTGCAAGTTCTGCTGGACAAATTGTATCCACACCAAAAACATCGTAAAATGCTTTTTCATCTACATTTGAAAGACGAAACATCATGGTAGGATTTTGTACAGCACCATTATTTCCTCGTGTATAAGGAAGTCCAGCTAAAGCAATAAGAGTAGCATCACCTGTTGCATCAATATAACGTTTTGCTTTTATAACTGTTGAACCAGCACTTGATTCTACTTTTACTGCTTGGATTTGATTATCTCTAAAATCAACTTGGCTAATGAATGCATGATACAAGCAGTTTACATTTGCTTGTTCTAACATATCATCAGCAACTTCACGCCAAATAAGTGGGTCAAATGTGTTTACATGGGTATTTCCATAAATTTGTGGCTTTGTTAATCCATGTTTTTTTTCTAAACCAGCTCTAAATTCTTCAGCAAAACCATAAACAATTTGTTTTGTTTGCTTGTTTTTTATATCACATTGGGTGAGGTATAAGCCACAAATAGTCCCTGAAAGCCCTGCTACGGCTGCACCACCACAAAAACCATTTTTCTCTACTAAGATTGTTTTTAGTCCACTTCTTCCTGCCATTACAGCTGCAGCAACACCAGCTGGACCGCCACCACATACTAATACATCAGCTTGTATTTCTGGTGAATTACTTGTAAAAATATTGGTTTCTTTCCATGATAATCGCATAATTTCCCCTTATTTTTCTAAATAAAAAATAATATGATATATTTTATAACATACTTTATTTATTAAAATAATTTTATAATATATTATAAAATTAAAGAATTTAATTTATGTTATATATTACAAACAAGATTAAAGCAATAGTTTTAAAAAAAATTCAATAAAAAAGAATAAAAAATCTTTGATATTGCATTCTTACGTGTATTTTGATAAATTATATTAACATTAATAAGTGGGGAAAGTATGGAATTTGATTCTTTAGCAAATAAAGCTCGGTATAAAATTGAAAAAATGTTAGTTTTTGGCGAGCTAAATTTTAATGTTTTATATTCTGAAAATAAATTAGCAACAATGCTTGAACTTGGTAGAACACCTGTTCGTGAGGCTATTCAAAGTTTAGAAAAAGATAATTTATTGGCAATTCATCCACGTAAGGGAATTGAATTTTTAGAAATTACAAGTGAACAACAATTACAATTATTGGAAGTTAGAAGGCAAATAGAACCAATTTGTTTACGTTTTGCTATTATTAGAGCAACAATAAAACAAAAAAGACAAATGCATATTTTAGCTGAAAAAATTGCTCTTTGTGGTGAAGCGCATGATCAAATTGGTATTTTAAATTGTTTACAAGAAATACATGAACTTATTTTGGAATCAACACAAAATCCATATTTTGCTCATGCGTTAAGACAAATTCAATATTTTTCAAGACGTTTTTGGTTTGAAAATAAATGTAATAAAGATGATGTAATGGCAACAAAATTTCATACAAATATTTTAAAAGCTGTTGCTTGTGGAAATGAGAAAATTGCTGTTCGTTTTTCTCATTTATTAATGGAGCATTTAACTGAAGCGACTATACGTAATATATCAGATGAATAGTGATTTTTATTACAAGGAAAATAAAAAAAAGTAAATTTTTTTGGGGTCTTTTCTCTTGCCAAAAGTAAATATCGTACTTATAACAAGGAAAAAATAATGGCTCATTAATTCATAAGGTTTTTCACGCTGATAATAAAGGAGTTTGATTATGACAAAAAGAGTTATTTGTCCAGAATGTAATCATACAGTTGATGGAAATTTAGAAGTTTGTCCAAGATGCGGAGCTGTACTTTCAACATGTGATGGAAAAAACTGCTTTTCTTCTGTTGCTAAATATTTAGTTGGAATTATTGCAATTATTGCTATTGCTTGTTTCTTTTTCTTAAATACAGAAGATGAAATTGTTTTTCCCGGAAATGTATTATCCTATGAAATCATTGACGTAAAAAATAATAGTGCTGCTAATAAAGATCGTGAACGCTTGTATGTATCTGCTTTTATTAAAGGTGATCAAGCAAATGCAACACAAAATGATTTTATTAGTACAGCAATGAAAGTTGCGTTAGATGCTCATGGTAAACAATCTGTTCCTGTTGTGGTAACTGTTTTAACTTCAAGCAATACAGGAAATGCTTACGCTGATAAGACTATGGCTGTTGTAACGTATATTCCAGATCAAAAGGGATATGACGGAGTTGAAAAAACAAATAAATTTATAGATGCAACAGCTTGTATGCATGGTTTTAGCTCTGATGAGTTAGTTGTATTGGCAAAATATGGAACATTAAAGCAAAATGCAGTGCAAAATGATATTACACATACTGATAAAGAATTAGCTGAACAAGCAATGCAAGAACTTAATCTTAATGTGGATATAGCAAAACTTTTAGCTAATATTCCTACTCCTGTTGTTATAAAATAGTTATAAAATAAAATAGTTATATAAAAAACTACCTATATACATTAGGTAGTTTTTTATTATCTTTTTATTAGTGATTAACGAGGTTTTATATATGAAAATAGGATTAAAATTATGGTCAATTAATACAGATGTGATTAATGAAACTATAAAATTATATGAACAAAACTATTTTGATTATATTGAGCTTTATGTTGTTCCTGATTCTTATAATACAATAACATTATGGAAAAAATTATCAATTCCATTTATTATACATTTTCCGCATGCATTACATAAAATAAATTTAGCTGATAAATTTAAAAGAAAACAAAATTTGTTTGTATATAAAAATATTAAGAATTTTGCTGATATATTAAAAGTTTCAAATATTATTATTCATGGTGGAATTGAAGGAAATATTGATGAGTTGATTTATCAGATAAAAATATTCAATGATGAAAGAATAATAATAGAAAATAAGCCACTTATTGTTTTTTTTCAAAAGGGATTAATAAAAAAATATTGCAGAGGAGCAACTGTTGAAGAAATTAATTATGTTTTACAAAATACATCTTGTGGTTTTTGTTTAGATATTTCTCATGCAATATGTTCGGCAAATAGCCAACATATTGATCCATATTATTATATTTCACAATTTAATGCGTTAAAACCAGTAATGTATCATATTTCAGATATGGATAATATTAACTCTTTATTTGATAGCCATTCACACCTTGGAAACGGTGAAATTGATTTTGATAAGGTCTTTAATTATATAAATAATAGTGCAATGATAACTATTGAAACAGCACAACTTACGAAAACTAATCAAGATGGATTTATAAATGATGTAAGATTTATACGACATTATAATTAGATTATGATTTATCGTTTTAACTATTAGTTATTGTATCTTATTATAATGTAA
>JAHHTE010000025.1 GCA_020024815.1 Mailhella sp. | reverse complement strand
ATAATAGGGTTATTTGATGCATATAAAAAGGCATTTTTTCTTCCATTATCAGTATATAAAATTGAAGAAGTTGAATTAACTAATTTAGATAGTAAATTTTGGATAAAAGATTCTGTTTATACTTCTGATATTAGTTTTAATAAAGAGAATTCTCAACCTAATATAATAATTCTTGTTCCTGATGGGCTTCCTGCAAGGCTCATACCAGGTTATTATAAAGGAAAAAAACAATATTCAGCTGTTTATGAAAATTTTGGTGATTTGACACCTAATATTGATAAAATGATGGAAAAAAGTCTTGTGATTGATAACTATTATAATCATACAGCAGCAACATATCCAGGACTTACAGGAATGTTTAGTTCTTCTTATCCAGCACGTGGTATTTATTATAATGAATTAAAAAGAATGATTAATGGAGAAAGAAAAAAATCTTCTTTTTCCTCTCTTTTTGATATATTGAGAATAAATGGATATAAAAGTTATTTTGTAACTACTGACGGAGATGATACATTACTTCCTTATATATTTAATGAAATTTTGCATGTTGATAAAACATATAGTCCTACCAATTTTGATATAATACATAAAAATCATCAAAATTATTCACGGTTAACCGATAATGATATTTTTACAGCTGTTAAAAATATTTTTGAAAATGAAAATAGTGATGAACCAAAGATAGTTACAGCATATTTTGTTGGAACACATTTAAATATTGAACCAACAGAATTTGGTGGAATTGGATATAAAGATAAGAAAAATATGTTTTTAAATGCAATGCATAATTTTGATAATGAATTAGGTATGTTCTTATCATGGTTTAACAATTCAAAATTTGCAGAAAATACAATTATTATATTATCAACTGACCATACACATTTTCCTGATACTGAATATAGACATTTATTAAAAGAACATAAAGAATTAGCTAAAGATTTTAAACCTGTTTTTTGTGATAAAATTCCATTTATAATTTATAATGCAAAAAATTTACCTTCTTATTATGATGCAAAAAGTAAGACAAGTTTGTATTTTACACCTACATTATTACATATTTTAGGTTATAAAAATTACAGAAATGCTTTTATTGCAGGTTCACTTTGGGATAATGATGAAAGTGAATATTATCTTTATACAGAAGGGATTATTAATACATTATGTATAAATAATGGTAAAATATATAATTATGATGAATGTAAAGATAAAAAAGAAGTAAAAGATAAATTTTTGCAAATTACTCAATATCAAATGTTAGAATTAGAAGGATTACTTTTTGATGGAAATTATATAGTTAAATAACTTAGAATATGATAAATTATTCTTTATTGTAATATTAAAATATGATGATAAATAAGACTCTTGCTTATAATGTTATTATAAGAAATGGCAAGAGTCTTATTTTTTATTTATAACAAAAAATCACAAAGTTTCTTTTTTTACCTAGTTAGATTTCTTGACTAAAGCATACATAACAGAGTACCTTAGCAAAATAAATATTGGTATTGAGGATAAAAAATTTTTCTGAATAAAATCTTATAATGTTTATAAACTAAGGAGGTTTTTATGCTTACAATTCAAGATGTTATGACTGATAGTGTTTATACAATTAAACCAACAGATACAGTACATGATGTAAAGCAACTCATGGATTTAGTTAAGATAAGACATACTCCTGTGGTGGATAGTAATGGTCGTTTTTGTGGTTTAGTTACAAATAGAGATTTGCTTTCGTTTGCAGTTTCCAAACTTGCAAATATTAGTGATGAAGTAAAAACAGAAATAGATCAAGCTATACTAGTAAAAGATATAATGCGTACAGATATAGTTTGTGCAAAGCCTGAATTATCAATTATAGAAGCAGGTGAACTTATGCTTAAATTGAAATATGGGTGTTTGCCTGTTGTAATTGGAGATATTTTAGTGGGGATACTTACAGAAGCTGACTTTATAAAAATAACGTTAAATTTATTGAAAGAAGATGAGGAGTAGAGCTGAATGCTAAAAACCAAAGTAAGTACCATTATTACATTATTTACATTAATTATAATAACCTTGTTTGGTTATGTGCTTTTAAAGGACTTACAAGGTCCTAGTTTAAGTTTTAGCATTGATGGTAAAGAGCTTGAAAAAAAGATAGGGCCAAGAAAAGAAATTCTTGTCATTGCAGCAGATACTTCGGGAATAAGAAATGTTGTTATTTCGGTAAAACGTGGTTCAAAAACTCTTGAACTTTATAATAAAAAATTTGCAAATGGTCCTAAAAGTATTGAGTTTCCTTTTACTTTAGAAGATGCAAAACTTCCAGAAGGTGCTTTTACTTTGATTGTAAAAACGCATGATGCGTCTTTAGCTGGTTTTAATAAAGGCAATAGTACAACAAAAGAAATTAAGCTTTCTATGGATAATAAACAACCTCGTATAGTTGTTGAAACATTTCCTCCATCAATTCATCGTGGTGGAGCAGGATTAATTGTTTATAAAGTTTCTGAAGAAACAAGAAAAACAGGTGTTTATGTTGGGGATTATTTCTTTCCAGCTTATGAGCAAAAAGAAGGAACGTATGCTTGCCTTTTTGCTTTTCCTGAATTTATGCTTTTTTCTGAATATTATCCACAAATTATGGCAGAAGATAAAGCAGGAAATATTACAGAAAGTAGATTAATTGTTAATGCTGTAAATAAAAATTTTCCGTCTGATAAAGTAAAAATTACAGAAGATTTTTTAACAAAAAAAGCAACAGAATTAGCAAAAATTGCTCCTGATAAGCAAACGACATTGGAGCAATATTTAGAAGCAAATGGTGCAATTAGAAAAGCAAATGATAAATTAATCTTTGATGTTTGTCGTAAACATGTAACACCAAAAGCCTTATGGGAAGGGGATTTTAAATCATTACCTCGAGCTGCAGTTAAAGCACAATTTGGTGATAGAAGAACATATTTTCTTGATGGAAAGGAAATAGATAAACAAGTTCATTTAGGTTATGACCTTGCGTCTGTTGCAAAAGCAGATGTTCCAGCTGGCAATAATGGCGTTGTTATTTATGTGGGTTATAACGGGATTTATGGAAATATGGTGCTTTTAGATCACGGTTTAGGGCTTAGTTCCCTATACTCGCATCTTACAACTATGAATGTAAAAGTAGGGGATACCGTGAAAAAAGGCGATGTACTAGGCACAACAGGCACAACAGGCTTAGCAGTTGGGGATCATGTGCATTTTGGGATACTTGTGCAAGGTATTCCTGTGCAACCAAAAGAGTGGATAGATCCAAAATGGGTGCGTAATAATATTAGTTCTCGTCTAAGTAAAGCATTCTAACATTAGTAAATAAAGGAGTTTTTCCATGCCACATAAAGGACCTCACGTTTCTATATCAGCAGCATTTGTTGTGAATAGAATTTTGCGTATAAATCTTAATGAATTTGAAAGCTGGCCTAGTGCTGTGCAACAATTAGCAAGTGAAATTGCTGAAGAATTATTTCTTGTTGCGTATAATCCTTTTATTTCTGCTCAAAGTGTAAAACAAAGTGTTGATGCTCGCTATAATCGGGAATCTCAAGCGTTAGCTCACGTTTATGCAACAGCAATAAGTGAAGGCATGACGATGTTTTGGAGTGCTTATGATGCTGAAGTTGCTTTTCGTGATGAGCTTGTAGATAATTTATTAGAAATAATGCCTGAAGAATGTATTATTACAAGACCAGGTGCTTTAGTTGAAACAAGTACAGACGCAACAGATTTACGTATGGAATTGCCTCTTTTAGTTGTTGAGCCTGATACTATTGAACACCTTATGGCTCTTGTTCGCCTTGCCAATGAAATGAAATTTGCCTTAATCCCACGTGGTGGTGGTTCTGGTATGACAGGTGGTGCTGTTCCAGCTCGTAAGCGTAGTGTTATCATTAATATGACTCGTCTTACTCAAGTTGTTATTGATACAGAAAATAAAACAATGATGTGTCAAGCTGGTGTAATCACACAAGATGCTATTGATAGAGCAGCTGAAAAGAATTTACTTTTTACCGTAGACCCAGCCTCTAAAACAGCATCAACCATTGGCGGTAATGTTGCAGAAAACTCTGGTGGTCCTTTCTGTTTTGAATATGGTACAACCCTTGATAACCTTTTATCTTGGCGTATGGTAACTCCTACTGGGGAATTTATCCGTATTGAAAGAGTTTGCCACCCTCGCCATAAAATTTTAGAAGAAGAAATTGCTACTTTTGAAGTTCGTGATGATGATACGGGTGGACTTCGTAGTGTTGTGGAATTGCGTGGTGATGAAATTCGCTTACCGGGCTTAGGAAAGGACGTTACCAATAAGGTTTTAGGTGGACTACCCGGTATGCAAAAAGAAGGTGTTGACGGTATTATCACTGACGCAACTTTTATTTTGCATGATCAACCAAAATTTTCACGTGTGCTTGCTCTTGAATTTTTTGGACGTAGCATGAAACCAGCTGCAGAACTTATTAATAAAATTGTTGCCTTACGGGATAGAATACGCCATGAAGGTGATTATGTTCGTGTTTCTGCTTTAGAAGAATTTAACGTAAAATATGTTCAAGCTATTGAATATAAAAGAAAATCAACAAGGCATGAAGGTGATCCTATTTCTGTCATTATTGTCCAAGTTGATGGTAATGATGAAATGCTTCTTGATGATTGCGTAAAAGAAATGCTTGCTCTTGTAGGCGATAATGAATTTATTTATGCAGCTTTAGCAAAAGATAAAAAGGAAAGTGAACTTTTTTGGGAAGATAGACATAAATTATCCGCTATTGCAAAACGTACTTCTGGCTTTAAAATGAATGAAGACGTTGTAATTCCAATGCCTAAAATTCCTGATTTTGCTCATTTCTTAGAATTATTGAACCTTGAAATGGCAGGTCAAGCATATCGTTTTGCTTTGCAAGAAGTTGGTCGTTTGCAAGGTTTTCCAATGCAAAATGATCAATTTAATAAAGAATTTTCCTATGCCTCAAAGTTTGCAAGTGGTGAAGAAGTAAGTCTTAATGTTAGTGATGATGAACTTATGATGCGGGCAACACTTTTCCTTGATTCATTAGCCCAAGAACACCCACGCCTTAAAGAAAAAATTCAAGCTATTTCTCAATATATGCGACAAAGTCGTATTATTGTAGCAAGCCACATGCACGCAGGGGACGGTAATTGCCACGTAAACCTTCCTGTAAACTCTAATGATCCACACATGATGGAAAATGCAGAAGAAGCTGTATTGCGAGTTATGGAAACAGCAAAAGAAATGGGTGGTGCTGTTTCTGGTGAACATGGTATTGGTATTACAAAAATTAGCTTTTTAGAACATGAAAAAATAAAAGCCTTACGTTCCTTTAAAGAACGTGTTGACCCTAGAGAAATTTTAAATCCAGGTAAACTTGTGCAAAGAGATTTACCCGTTCGACCATTTACGTTTTCTTTTAACCGTTTGATTGAAGACATTAAACAAAGTGGTCTTGATGATAAAGAACGCTTTATTGAACTTCTTAGTACAGTGCAAGCTTGTACTCGTTGTGGAAAGTGTAAACAAGTTTGCCCTATGGTTTACCCTGAACGCTCTTATCAATACCACCCAAGAAATAAAAACATGATTTTAGGAGCTATTACAGAAGCAATTTATTATGCACAAGCAACAAAAGGTAAAATTGAACCTTCACTTTTAGAAGAATTACGCTTTATGGTGGAGCATTGCACAGGTTGTGGACGCTGTACTTCTGTATGTCCTGTTAAAATTGATTCTGCTAAAGTTGCTCTTGCTATGCTTGCATTCTTGAAAGAAGAAGGCATGAGCGGACACCCAATAAAACATACAGTTTTAAATTGGCTTTCTGGTAATCCACAAACACGTATACCAACAATGGCAAAGGCAGCAGCTGTTGGGCAAAAAGTTGGTAATACCGTGCTTGGTGTTGTGCCTAAAATGTGGCGTGATCGTTTTGAAAGTCCACTTTTCTCTGGTAAAGGTCCAAATCTTGGCTTGAATAATATTTACCATGAACTTGGTTTAGAAAAAAGTGGGTACTTTATTCCTGAAAAAAGAGTAGAAGAATTAGCACAAAATCAAAAAGTTGAAGCTGTTCTTTATTTTCCTGGTTGTGGTGGCTCATTATTTTATCGCCGTATAGGTTTGGCTGCTTTAAACCTTTTAACTCAAGCAAATATTGCGGTAATTGTGCCTGAACAACATTTATGTTGTGGCTATCCTTTGCTTTCTTCTGGTGCTGATGGTAATTATAAAGAGAATTTAGCTAAAAACAAAGATTATCTTTCTGCTACTATTCGTGCTGCTGAAGCTCGTGGTTTGCATATTAAAACATTAATTACAGCTTGTGGTTCTTGTCGTGATTCCATGACACGTTATGAGCTTAAAGATGTTGATAATGCACCATTAAAGCAAATGGATCTTATGCAAATGCTTTCCCAAACTGAAGATGCTCCAAGCACAAATGCAGGATATAATGTTGTTTATCATGCTTCTTGCCACCCTGAATGGGCAGGAGTAAAAGCAGTTAAAGGTGGGGTAATGGCTGCCAATGCTATTGCTAAGCTTAGTGGTTCAAAATTGACACTAAGTCCCGGTTGTTGTGGTGAATCTGGTACAGGTGCATATTCATCTCCGGGTATTTACAATGCCTTACGCGAAAGAAAGAAAAATAGATTGCAAGCAATGTTACCACAATATGAAGAAGAAAGCCCTATTATTGTAGGCTGTCCTTCATGTAAAATTGGTATTAGTAGAACACTTTTGAAATTAAAAGAGGACGGCAATACACATATTGCTAATCGTCAAGTTTTACATAGTGCTGAATGGCTTTCTGAATTGCTTTATGGTGAACAATGGTTGCAATTATTCAAAAAAGAAGCAAATAAAATAGATAGCAACACAGGCTTTAGAATTATCCATAACCTTGAAAAGAAATAGTTTTATAATGGTAATTTATTAGAAAAGAAATAGAATTATAATGAGGTTTGTTAGGGGGAAAACTTTTGAAAGAGTTTCTCCCCCTAACCCCCTTACAAAACTTTTTAAATAATAACTTGTTTATCTAATACAAAATTTTTAAATTCAATATGAAATTTTTTAATGTACCAGCTCTTTTACATGCAAAAGAGCTGGTATTTTTTCATTATGAAAAAATATAATTGTTTTAAGCAAATATCTTATAAAATCTTTTATAACCTCTTTGATTTTATTTGCAATTAGTTATGATATAGCATAAATATTAATCCATTGAATTGGAGTTAAATAAAATTTATGTTTGAAAATAGAAAAGAAGATAAACAAGATTTTTTTCAAGTTGAAAACTCTATGTTTGTATCTTTAGATTTTGAAAATACACAGAATATAATAAATAAAAAAAATAGTGAAAATAATTTTGCAAAACCCTTTTTAAAATGGGCAGGAGGGAAAGGACAATTAATTAATATAATTTCTTCTTACTATCCTTTTTCACAAAAAATAACAAAATATATTGAGCCATTTGTTGGTGGTGGTGCTGTTTTATTTGATATTTTAAATAATTTTGTATTAGAAGAAATTTATATTAATGATTGTAATCAAGAATTAATAACAGCATATACTTGTATAAAAAATAATGTTGATGATGTTATTACATTACTTTACCAATTACAAAAAGAATTTTTACCTTTAAATACAGAAGAGCGGAAAAAATATTATCAGCAAAAAAGAGAACAATTTAATAATAAAAAAATTCTATCTAAATTAGAACAAACAAGTTTATTATTATTTTTAAATAAAACGTGTTTTAATGGTCTGTATAGAGTTAATAGAAAAAAAGAATTTAATGTTCCTATGGGGGCGTATAAAAATCCTTTAATTTGTAATGAACAAAATTTACGTTTAGTTTCTGAAAAATTACAAAATGTTATAATAACTTGTGGTGATTATAAGGATTTGTTAACTCTTATTGATAATAAGACATTTGTATATTTTGATCCCCCATATAGACCAATTACACAAACAGCAAGTTTTACATCATATACAGAAAATGAATTTTCTGATAACCAACAAAAAGAATTAGCAAATTTTATTGATACAGTAAATGATATTGGAGCAAAGTTTTTATTAAGTAATTCTGATCCAAAAAATTATGATGAAAATGATAATTTTTTTGATGAATTATATGCAAAATATTGTATAAAAAGAGTAGAAGCTACGCGCATGATAAATTGTAAAAGTGAAGCTCGTGGAAAAATTAAAGAATTGCTTATTACAAATTTTAGAGAGGAATAAAATATGCCAAGAAATTTTGAAGATTGGTTTGTTACTTGTAGAGATAGTATTGCTACTTATGCGTATTATACAGATTTTGAAACGGTTTATGCGAATATTGAAACAATAAAAATCGAGTTAAATATTTTAAATTCATTGATAGGTTCAAATAACATACAAGAAGATTTTAAAAATTTAGTACAAAGGTATCCTAATATCTTACAATGTATTCCTTTGCTTTTAGCTGTACGTAAAAAAGAAATAAGGACAAAAGATACTGATGGAGAGTTTTTATATCAATTTAAAACTTTTAATCAAAGTATAGAACAATATTGTGTTTTTATGGAACGTACTGGTTTGTTTGATTTAATCTCAAAGCATTTAATTTGTAATCTTGTGGATTATGCAACAGGAGTAGAAACTGGCTTAGGATCAAATGGAAGAAAAAATCGTGGTGGAAACTTAATGGAAGATCTTGTTGAACGTTATATTCAACGAGCAGGATTTGAATTGAATATATCTTATTTTGACCAAATGGAAATTGCTACGATACAAGAAAAATGGAATATAGATTTATCAGCAATTTCTAATAATGGTCAAACAGTAAAAAAATTTGATTTTGTGGTTAAAACAGATAATTGTCTTTATGCAATAGAAACAAATTTTTATCAAAGCGGTGGAAGTAAATTAAATGAAACAGCAAGAAGTTATAAAAATATTGCTTTAGAAGCTAGAGATATTGAAAATTTTTGTTTTGTATGGATTACAGATGGTAAAGGCTGGCAAACAGCACGCCATAATCTTAAGGAAACATTTGATATTTTACCTTCTCTTTATAATATTAATGATTTAGAGAATAATATATTATCTTCAATATTTGTTTAGGCTGTATAATGAAAAAAATAAAAAAATGGCAACCAGATGATTTTGAATTAGAAATGACAACGCATTGGTCTTTCCCAAAACGAGGTAATTGGGCAACGCATGATGCAAAATGGCGTGGTAATTGGTCGCCATATATTCCAAGAAATATTATTTTGCGATATTCACAAGAAAATGATTATATTTTAGATCAGTTTGCAGGAGGTGGAACAACATTAGTAGAAGCAAAACTTTTAAATAGAAATTGTATAGGTGTTGATGTTAATGATGTTGCACTTACAAGATGTCGTGAAAAAATAAATTTTAATTATGAAGAAGCAAAAGGGCAAATTCAAATACAAAAAGGTGATGCAAGAAATTTAGATTTTTTAGAAAATAGTAGTATTGATCTTATTTGTACTCACCCTCCCTATGCAAATATTATTAAATATAGTGAAGATATAAAAGAAGATTTATCTCTTTTGAAAATAAAAGATTTTCTTATAGAAATGGAAAAAGTAGCACAAGAATGTTATCGAGTATTAAAAAAAGATAAGTTTTGTGTAATACTTATGGGTGATACAAGACAAAAAGGGTGTATGATACCTATGTCTTTTGATGTAATGAAAATTTTTCAAAATACAGGATTTACATTAAAAGAAATAATAATAAAAGAACAACATAATTGTAAAGCCACAGGCTATTGGAAAACAAATAGTATAAAATATAATTTTTTATTAATTGCTCATGAATATCTTTTTGTTTTTAAAAAATAATTAGAATATATTTCAAAAAAAAACAATAAGTTATGAATAAAGTAAACTCTTTTTAAAGGGAAATGGGGAAGACTTTTGCAAAAGTTTTCCCCATAGCATTTTAAGAACTTAAAAATGTACTGTATTAATATTATATTTTTTATGTTTTATGGTTATGTCTATTTTTATATTTATTTTTTATGCACGGATAAATAAGCCTTGTACTAAGTTAGGCATATTTTCTTCTAATTGGATATAGCCTTTAAGTCCAGGGTGTAAGGTATCAACTTGATTTTGTTGATGATTGTATAAAGTATAGGTATTTGCTTTGATACATGGTCTATTCATACCGGGTAGGAGAATGGAGGCATCTTTTTCATTTTTCCATGTGCTTCTAACATCAACTTCATAAAAATTATCTTTTATTTTTTCGCCTAATTTTGCCACAATGGGGCGTGGAGAATAATTTTCAGGAGCTTTTCTATCTATACGTTCAGGAAAGAAAAAGCCTGTTGATAATGCACGGGGATTTTTACCAGAGCTATTAAAAAGTTCAAGCATAAACTCTTCATTTTCAATATGCGAACGATTAGGAGTAAATTTAGGTTCAATGCCTAATTTTACGCACGTTTGGTCAATAGCAGTGCGATAAATATCTGTAACTTGTGCTACATAGGAGGGACTTTTTGTTCTACCTTCAATTTTAAGGGAAGCTGGTTGCATTTTAATTAAATCTTCCATATATGGCACAAGGCATAAATCAGAAGGAGCAAAAATAGCACTAAAATGTGTACCTTGTTCAATATCCCAGCAATCTTCCCCTTCGCGTAAGCGTTCTTCAACAGTAAGAGAAATATCTGTAAATTTGCGTCCACGATATTCAAAACGGCAAGGTTGTGTACATTGCCCTAAGTTTGCAGGTCTTTTATTTACCCAAGCAGACATAAGACAGTGTCCTGATAGAGCAAGACACATTGCACCATGAACAAAAACTTCAAATTCCATTTCTGGATAATTGCTAATGATTTGGTTCATTTCAGCTTTACCAAGTTCACGAGCAAGATTTATTCTTGAAACGCCTGTTTCTTTCCAAAATTCCACAGCAGCAGAATTTACAGAGTGGGCTTGAGTTGAAAGGTGAATTTCAATTTGTGGGCAATGTTTTTTCGCAAGATATAATACGCCCGGATCAGCAATAATAAGAGCATCAATACCAGCACTAGGTAAAACTTTTAACATAGAAACAACATCATTAAGTTGTCTATCATAAGGCATAGCATTTAAACAGTAATAAACTTTTGCGTTTTTGGCATGAGCTTTTTCAACGCCTTTTTGTAATTCATCAAGGCTAAAGCCATCGCATTTTGCACGTAAGGAAAGTTCATTGCCACTAAGATAAACAGCATCAGCACCATATAAAAGGGCTGCATCAAGTTGTTCAGGTCCACCTGCTGGAATAAGGAGTTCTGGTCTTTTCATAATTATTTATTCTTGTATACTTTTCGAGTGAATTTAGCCATATTAACCATATCGTTAATAAAGGATTTATTTTTTTCTAAATAAACAGTAGGAACGGTTTCCACTGTTGAGCTTTCATTTTCTTCGCCAAAAGCAGGGACAAAACTATTTTGAGAAGAAGTTTTTTCTTCTGCTTTTAGTTGTGCATTATTTTCATTTGTAGTTTTTTTTTCTATTTGTTCTGCTTGGTTGTTGGTGGAATTATTTTTTTTTTCTGTTTCAATATTTGATAAAAGACTAGGAGTTACTTTAACTTTTTTTCTTTCATCAATTAAGTTATCACCACTAACAATTTTATTTGGATTAAGAATAATTTTTTCTTGAGAACGGACTTCGCGTTTTGGTAAAAGTGGATCTTCACCTCTGCGACGTGCTTCTTTTTGTTGTTCAAGGCGTTGTAATGTTTTTTCTCTTATTTGACCTTGAATGTATGCTTGTTCATCAAAAATATGGTCTTGTAAATCAGAATGATAAATAATTTGTTTAAGTGCTATATTTTTATTAAACATAGCAGTCATTTCAGGAGGAAACGCAGTGGATCTATTAGCTTTTAATAGAATTTCTGCCACTTTATTCATTTTTAATAATTTTTGATTATAATTAATAATTTCATTTACTGCTAAATAGTTTTCTGCTGAAAATTCTTTTTGTAAGCAGTTGTAGAGAGGAGATTCTTCTGTTGGAAAATCTTTTGCATAGAGGGAGGCACTATTTTGCACTTTTTCCCAATCTTTTTTTTCAATAAAAGCGGAAATAGCTTTTTCTAAATAGTTTTTGCTAGATTCATAACCAAGTTTTTCTTTTTGAATAGCATATAAAAACATATAAGAATCTGCTTTGCGTAACGAACTATCTTCACTTGAACGTTCAAAACAAACAGTTGCTTGATTAAAAAGTCTGTCATAATATTTTTGTTTACCAATAAGATAGGTTTCTTCATAACTAGCATTATCATCAGGTAAATAAAAAAAGCGAACAAAGTTTTTTTCAAAATTTTGAATACGTTCATTCCATGCTTTTTGAAAATGTGCTTTTGCTTCTTCATTTGCATTTTGGATAGCATTAAGTGTTTCAATGTGATTAGTATTTTCTTTTGTATATTTAATAAAAGCTTGTTCGGCTAGTTCTGTAATTTTATCTACTGTATAAGGAAATTCAAGAAAATCAAAAGCTCCAAGAGTTTTTAAGTTTTCTTTTTCAACAAGACGTTGATGGAGTATAACTTTATCTGCTTCATCTGGAATTTTATCAAAAATTGCAATAACAGGAAAAAGTGAACCTAATGGGTGAAGCATAAGTAATGAAACTATAAGAGTGGCATATATTTCTTCAAGTTCTTGTTCGCAGAAAATAAGAGCAGAGTAATTTTTGTCTTTTTCTTTTTTGGTTAGGATATGATAAAGAGCGTCCGATGGTGAGGTAAAGAAATGCACAGGAGGAAAAGGTATTTTCTTAAAAATTCGGGAAAAAGATTGTTCATTATTTATAATAAAAATGAATTCATTAAAGCTTTGTGAATTTGTATTTTGTATTGTGTCAATAGCAGACATATTTAACCCTCTTAAATAATCCTATCTATCAATAATAAAAGATTTTTCTTTATTTGTATAGTAAAAAAGAGGGTATTTTTAAAAATTAGAGAAAAAGATTTTTTAGAGGGGGATTAAGACTATCCAAAGAAAAAAAAGTATGGTAATTACTAATAAAAATTATCTAGTGAAGTTATATGAAGTATAAGCAGAAAGTATTAATTGTAGATGATCAGCAAATCAATAGAATTTTGCTTACTAAAATTTTAGAAAGCAAATATGAAGTATTGGAAGCAGCTAATGGGCTTGAAGCATTTTCTGTTCTTGAAACAGAAAAAGATAATATTCAGGTTATTTTACTTGATCTAATTATGCCAGAAATGGACGGCTATACTTTTTTAGAAAAACGTAGCGAACAAGCGTATATAAAAGATATTCCTGTTATTGTTACAACACAAGCAGAAGGAAAAGAATCAGAAATTAAAGCTCTTGAAAAAGGGGCTACTGATTATATTACAAAGCCGTATCACCCTGCAATTATTTTACAACGAGTAATTAATACTATTGCATTACGTGAAAATGCTATTTTAAAAAATACAAGTGAACGTGATTATCTTACAAAACTTTACAATAAAGAAACATTTTTTAATAAAGTACATCAATTAATACAATCTGATACAGAACAAACATATTCTATTGTTTACGTTAATATTGAACGGTTTAAAATAGTTAATGACTTTTTTGGTGAAGCAAAAGGTGATGATTTACTAGTTAATTTAGCGAATATTATTAAATTCTTTTCTAATGATAAAAAATACTTGGCAGCAAGATTTAATGCAGATTGTTATTATATTTGTATGCCACATGATAAAATTAATGAACTTCGTCTTGCTAACTATGTAATTGCAAAACTTGAAGAATTTGAAATTAATTTAAAATTAAATGTAAATTTCGGTGTTTATGTAATTAAAGATCCTACAATGAAAGTAAGCCTTATGTGTGATAGGGCAAGTTTAGCTGTTAAAAATATAGTAGGAAAATACGATAGTTATATTGAATATTATAATGACCAAATACATAAAACAATTTTGGAAGAACAAGAAATTGTTAATGAAATGTATAAGGCATTGCAAGAAAAGCAATTTATTATTTATATTCAGCCAAAATTTGATTTGAATAATTTTAGCGTTATAGGTGCAGAAGCTCTTATTCGTTGGCATCACCCAGAAAAAGGGGTTATTCCACCTAATAAATTTATTCCTGTTTTTGAAAAAAATGGTTTTATTACAGAACTTGATATGTATATTCTTGATTCTGTATGTATGAAAATTCGGGAATTATTAGATGCTCATATTGAAGTTGTTCCTATTAGTGTAAATCTATCTCGAGCAGATATTTATCGTCCTGATCTTTGTGAAAATATTGTTTCTATATTAAAAAAATATTCTATTAATCATCAATTGATTGAATTTGAAATAACAGAAACCTCTTATACTCAAGATTCAGAACAACTTATTGAAGTTGTTAATAAATTACGTGAACTTGGTTTTTCTATTAGCATGGACGATTTTGGTACAGGCTATTCTTCTTTAAATATGCTTAGTGAAGTTCCTGTTGATCTTATAAAAATAGATATGCGATTTTTGAAAAATCTTAGAGAAGATGATCCAAAGAGTACAAGTCTTATTCATTTTATTGTGTATATGGCAAAATGGCTTGGTTTACCTGTTATAGCTGAAGGTGTTGAAAATATTGAACAAGTTGAATATTTGAGAAGTGTAGGTTGCTATAATGGGCAAGGCTACTTTTTTGCAAAGCCATTTCCTTTTGATGAATATAAAGAAAAATGTCGTGATTATAAATTTATTGTACCTAAAAAGGAAAAAGAACAAAACTTTTTAATTCCAAGTGTTGATTTGTGGAGTTCTAGTTCTCGATTTAGTTTATTATTTAACACATTTTCTTGCCCATTAACATTAATGGAATTAAAAGGTGAAAATTTAGAAATTATTCGTGCAAATAAAGCTTTTTATGATGAAATAATGGAAAATGATGAAGCATTTTATAATGTATCTCATCATGTTCTTGATATTTTATTTGATAATACAAAAGCTGAAATGTTAGAACAACTTACCCGTCTTGATGAAAATAATACAGGTGCAAGTTTTAATGTTCGTGTAAAAATTCCGGGAACAGGGCTTATTAAATGGCATAATGTTCGTTTTACGTATTTGCAACAAACAACAAATAGTAAAATCTTTTTAACCCAAGTAACAGATATTTCTTCTTATAAATATTATGAACTAGCAGGAAAAATGCAAGAAGAACACATGGCAGCAATTTTGAAATTTAGTAATGTTGCTGTTGTTGATATTCAATTGCAAGATAAAATTTTATGTTTTAATTCGATTGCACAGGAACTATTGGGATTAAATCAATTAGTTATTCAATATCCATGTAGTATTGAAAAGGAATTTTCTTGTATTGAGCAAAAAGATGTTTTATGTGCATTCTTAGATCAAGTTTTTGCAGGACAAAATCCACAAGACAATATTTTGTTATCATTTATTAAAAATGGTACAAGAAGAATTTGGATACGTGTGCATTGTGAATTTATAGAGCAAAATAATCATAAATATTTTGCTGTTTGTTATTTTGAAAATGTTACACATAAAATGGCTAAAAATGAAATTTATCAAATAGAAATGGATTTTCGAGATAGTATTATTGCTCGTAATGAGAATTATCTTGAAGTTGATTTGCATGATAAAAAAGTTTTGCGATGTTCAAAACATTTTATTGGTAATTTAGGGTATCAGTCAAATAAACCTGTTGATTCTTTCTTTAGTCTTATTGCAAATAGCTTTATTCACCCTGAAGATAAAGATAAATTTTTACAGTTTGTTAATACAACTTCGTTTTATAATTTACTTAAAACTGGAAATAAACGGTTTAGTTTTGAATGTCGTGTACTAACACCACAAAATCCAGAAGTAATTTATAAATGGGTACGAGTAAATATTTTTTCTATATTTGCACCTATTACAAATATAGGTTCAAGTTTTTGCTTTATTGAAGACTTATGCATTTCAGAAGAAAATATTTTATCACTTTCTAGTGGATATAAAGATAGTAAAACAGGCTTTTATCAAAATGAAGCAATGGAAAAAATTATTGATACATATCTTTTAGAACATAGTGAAAGTGAAAATACAGCATTATTTTATGTTCAACTTTTTAAGAAAACAAGTGCTTCGCATTGCTTACATAAAAAAACAAATTATAGTGTTGTTGTTATGAGTAATATTTTACGTCAATATTTTGATGTAAAAGATATTATTGTAAAAATAGATGATTTTTCTTTTGGTATTTTTATTGAAAATAAAACAGATATTTATGCTTATTTACAAGAAAAAGCTGAACAAATCCAAAATGCAATGAAAGAATACAATAAGAAAGATTATTCTAATAAATTATATGGAAATATTGGTGGGATAGTCCTTTTAGGACAATCTTCTTATGCTCATGTTTTGCAGTCTTTGCAAGTTGCTTGTAGCCATGAAGAAGATGAGGGGAAAATTTGTTTATCACATACAATGAAAGATGATTATTGGAGTAATCATGATTGATAAATTAAAAAATTGGGGTTGTAATGTTGATGAGGCGTTAGAGCGTTTTGTCGATGATAAAGAGCTTTATATAACGTGCTTTAATATGTTTTTGGTTGATCCAAGTTTTGTAAGTTTAGAACAAGCATTAAATGCTCAAGATGTGAAAGCTGCTTTTGAGGCTTGCCATACTCTTAAAGGTGTGGCAGGAAATCTAAGTGCAGGACCATTATATCAAAGCATTTGTGATTTAACAGAAAAATTGCGTGCTGGTAGTATGGAAAATACACAACAGGATCTAGAAAAAATTTTGCAATTAAAAGATTATGCTTTAAAACTTCTTAGTTAATAATATGGAAAAAACACACGCTCAAAATATACTCAAACTTATTGAAAACTTTGAGGAAATTGTAATAACAATGCATATAAATCCTGATGGTGATGCTATTGGCTCATCTTTAGGGCTTGCTACTTTTTTGCAGGAAGTCTTGCACAAATCAGTTTGTATTTATAATGAAAGCACGTTTCCAGCGTGGCTTTCTTTTTTAAAGCCTCCTTGTGCTTATTATACAAATGTACAAGAAATTCCTTTTAAAAATCCTCTTGTTATAACTTTAGACGCTGGAGAACTAAAGCGTTTTGGTGAAGAATTAACAACATATATTCAAGATAAAAAATCAATTTGTATAGATCATCATTTAGGTAATACTTTTTTTGCCACAGAATATACTTGGGCAGATCCTTCCATGTCTGCCACTGGTGAAATGGTTGCGCATATTGTTTTTACTTATAGCGATAAAACAATAGAAAGTGTGGCAAAACCTCTTTATGTTGCTCTAAGTTGTGATACAGGGAATTTTACTTTTGGTAATACAAGTTCTCGTTGTATTGAAATTTTAGCTAAATTGGTGGCTACTCCCATTGAAATTGCTCCTATACGTGAGGCAATGGATAATACATGGTCAGAGCAAAAACTGCATTTTTGGGGTAGGCTTTTTAGTGAAGTTCGTTTTAGTTTAGATAATAAATTTGCTGCTGTGCTTGTTCCTTCTTCTTATTTTGATGAATATGGCGTATCAAAAGAAGATTTAGAGGGCTTTGTAGAGCAAATGCGGAAAGTAAAAAATGTTCGTATGACATTGCTCATGCGAGAAGATGTAAAAGATACTCGTCCTATTATTAAAGTAAGTATGCGATCCTCTGGAAATGATGATGTACGTGCTATTTTAATGAATTTTGGTGGTGGTGGGCATAAAAATGCCGCTGGTGCTACTCTTGAGGGCGAATTGGAAGATAATTATCAAAAAATTTATTCTTATGTGAAACAGGCATTAAAATAAGGAGTTTTTATGTTTCAAGGGGCTATTTCAGCATTAGTTTTACCATTCAAAAATGGACATATTGACGAAGAAGCATATCGTGAATTAATTGAATGGCAAATTGAACAAGGTATTGATGGACTTGTTCCATGTGGAACAACTGGTGAATCTGCTACTCTTACCCACGAAGAACACGAAAAAGCTATTCATATTTGTATTGATCAAGCAAAAAAACGTGTTCCTGTTATTGCTGGTTGTGGTTCAAATAACACAACAGAAGCTATTCGTCTTACACAATTTGCAAAAGATGCAGGTGCAGATGCTGCATTACTTATTAGCCCTTATTATAATAAACCAACTCAAGAAGGGATTTTCCTACATTATCAAGCTGTAAATAAAGCTGTAAGTTTTCCTTTTCTTGTTTACAATGTTCCGGGTAGAACAGGTTCAAACATTAGTTCTGATACTATGGCTCGTATGTATCATCAAATTCCTGATATGTTAGGCGTAAAAGAAGCAACGGGAAATTTAGTTCAAATTTCTAATATGTTAGAAAAAACAGATGAAAAATTTATCCTTTTATCTGGTGATGATTCCACAGTTCTTCCAAGTCTTGCTCTTGGTGCAAAAGGTACTATTTCCGTAACTTCAAACATTCTTCCTAAAAAAGTACACGAACTTTGCCAAGCTTGGTTTGACGGTAAACCACAAGAAGCAAAACAAATCCACTATTATTTAGAACCATTAAATAGAGTAATGTTCATCGAAACAAACCCAATTCCTGTAAAAACTGCTCTACACCTCATGGGTAAAATGGAACTCGAACTTCGCTTGCCTCTTTGCAATATGCAAGACGCTACATTTAACGCACTCAAGAAAACCTTACAAGATATGAAAATTATTTAATTTTCTTTTTTGCTTTTAGTTTATATTTTATTTTATTTTTTCTTGAGAGGGGAACTTTTGAAAAAGTTCCCCTCTCAAACTC
>JAHHTE010000243.1 GCA_020024815.1 Mailhella sp. | reverse complement strand
ATTAATATAACTACAATTTTTTTCTACTTTTTGAATAAAATCTTGTAATTGACGACCAACAGAACTTTCTTTTGAAACTTCGCTTTCAAGATTTGAAATACCTTTAATCACAGTAGAATGGCGACGATTAAAACCTTGCCCAATTTCTTGTAAGGTCATATCTGTATGCTTTCTTAAAAGATAAAAGACCATATTACGTGCTAAAACATAATTAGCACTACGAGAATTTGACTGTAATTGCTTTTCTGTTACGCCAAAACCACGACAAACCATATCAACAATGCTTGCTAAATCTAATTTAGGATTTGCCCCTGAAACGTGGCTTATAACATCATAAACAATATCTTCTGTAATTTTAGAACCAACAACTTTTGCTCTAAGCATTACATTTTGTAAACAACTTTCAAGCATACGTACATCTGCATCAATACGTTTTGCCATTAATTCTGCTACATTTTCTGGTAATTCTAAACCATATTGATGAGATTTTTTTACTAAAATATTAAAACGTGTTTCAACATCAGGTCTTTCAATACTTGCTACAAAACCTGATTGAAAATGAGAAGCTAAATATGTATCAATACCTACAATATCCTTTGGAGCAAAAGAACTTGTTAAAACAACACGTCCACCTTTTGAATGCATATTTTTAATAATATTCAAAAGTTCTTCTTGTGTTTTTTCTTTACCATGTAAAAAATGCACATCTTCTAATAATAATAAATCTAATCCTCTAAACTTATCTTTAAATGAGCTTAAATCTTTATATTTTGAAGCTTGCACAAATTGAGAAGTAAATTGTTCTGCTGTAAGATATGCCATTCTTGTAGGCTGATTTTTCATTTTTTCTTGCATTGCCATACCAATAGCTTGTATTAAATGCGTTTTACCTAACCCTGTATGAGAAGATAAAAATAACATATTAGTTGGAGCTTGTGGCAATAAAATACTTTCAGCAGCAGCACTTGCAAGTCTATTAGAAGGACCTACAACAAAATCACTAAAGGAATGTTTGAAAGCAATACTATGTTCAGTATTATAACGAATCGGTAATAATAATTGAGATGAACCAGTTGCCAACAAAGAAGGAGAAGTTTCAAGACTTTTTGCAACTTGTTCAGCAGAAATATTTTTTATTTGTTTTGTATTAGTATTAATAACATCAAATTTAACTTCTACTGTATCATTTTCCACATCTAAAATACTTGCTGTTACTTCTTGAAATAAAGAACTATATTTTTTCAAATGTGATGCAAGATACGCATTTCGAGCATAAAGCACAAGACAAGGAGTTTTACCACTTTGTAGTAATTCACCTTTTAACGTAGCTATCCACACTGAATACTCTGCTTCAGGTAATATTTGACGCATACGTGCTTGAATTTGTGTCCATACCGATTTCATAGAGAAAACTTTTATGCACTTTCAAGATTAAAAGCTACTATAATTAAAATAACAAATCCCCAAAAACGCATTTAACTTATCCCCATGTATAAAATACTATTTTAT
>JAHHTE010000242.1 GCA_020024815.1 Mailhella sp. | reverse complement strand
GCATCACTTGTTTATGCATCATAAAAATATTTATGGAATGGAATTGATAAAGTAAAGGAGTAAAAGGTATGCTATTGGGGGCAAGAAACTTATATAAAATAGCAAATAAAAAGATATGGGCCTTGTTCCAACTTGTTTGGATCATAGCCCATATCTTTTTATTTGGTTTCCTTTTTTATATGTTTTTAATGCCTTTATTCTTTTGCTCTTGCAACCCTTCGGGTACCCGAAAATAGCAACGAGAGGTCATTAATTGTTTAACTGTAGGTGGTTGCTCGCAGATGAAACGCCTAGAGTTAATTCAATTAATAGACCTCTCTAAGCGTTACTTTTTGGGTGAAGGATATAGTTGCCCAATAGGTTTATAATTTTATATAAGTAATATTAATCATAGTATTACAATCATATTACAATCGTATTACAATAAATATATTCTTTTTCTAAATGAAAAAAGAAAAGACTATTTAGCCTTTTCTTTACTCATTTATCATTTTAATTATTTCATTTGATGTACTAACAATTTTCTCAATGTGTTCTTTTAACATTGTTTCATCTGCTTTGTACATTAGTAAGTAATCACTTGAAAACGGATTATCTAGCCCTATATATTGACCTACTATGTAAGATGCGCTTTCAGCTCTTAATTCTCTTATTTCTCTTGTTGTGTCCTCTCTATCACTATATTCGCCCTTGTCTAACATTTCATGTGCCAATTCATGTATTAAAGTTAATAATTTATTATCATAATCTAAGCTTGATTTTATTAAAATTTCGCCCCCTTTTGATACCCCTTCTGCCCCATTTGTATTTTCAGTTTCTGTTACTTTTATATTTTTATTTTCAATTTTAAGTTTTAAATTTAAATATTGTTCTTTTTTTGTATCTCCTAGTGGATAAAAAAATGTTTTTTCATTATCTCCTGTTAGACTTGTACATTGGCTCATATCAAATACTGGAACTGCTTTATATTTTATTCCTTCTTTATGTAAATGTTTTGCTTGTTTTTGCTCCTTTGTCATTTGGTTAAAGAAAATTCTTTCACCTAATTCATTTTCTATATATTTATATTTTTGTGGTGCTAAAATTCTTAGTGATTTTGCTCCTTTATTAATTGTAAATCCTTCTTTTTCCCAAGTTTTAAACCCTGCTACTCTTGAAGCATTTGGCATTTGTTGAAATATTAAAAGTTGATTATTTATACTGTAATTGTGAAACTTAGAACAAAATTTTAAATACTCAATGAATCTTTCAGATTTTCCATTTTTTAATGCTTCAACTAAACTTTCTATTGAATTGTTTATTGCCTTTTCTATTTCATTTATATTTTTCATTTTAAATCCCCCTTAAAATTTTTAACTTCCGAGTTCAGGTTGCCCCCTCCCTCCGAATGTTTCTTGATGCCATAAAGCATTCTTTTACGAGTGCTTTGTCAATAAAATGGAAGAAATATTTTTATGCTGCATCACTTGTTTATGCATCATAAAAATATTTATGGAATGGAATTGATAAAGTAA
>JAHHTE010000241.1 GCA_020024815.1 Mailhella sp. | reverse complement strand
ATATAAAAAGGTTTTTAGGAGGTAAAAATATGAATTTTATGCTAACAAAAGAACAAGAAAGTTTTAAAAATGAGATGAGAGAACTTACTGAAAAATATGTTACTCCTTATGCTTCTGAAAATGATAAAAATGAATCATTCCCAAAAGTATCAATAGACGTTCTTTCTAAAAAAGGAATTATGGGTATTCCTTATAGTAAAAATTATGGTGGACTTGGATTAGATAACTTAACTTATATCACTGCTGTTGAAGAACTTTCAAAAGGTTGTGCTTCTACTGGAGTAATTATGTCAGCTCATACATCTTTATGTTCTTGGCCAATTTCAGAATATGGAAATGAAAATCAAAAAGTAAAATATCTTACTCCACTTGCAAAGGGAGAAAAAATTGGAGCATTTGGTTGGACTGAATCAGAGGCAGGAACAAAAACAGTTGCAGTGAGAGAAAAAGATAGATATATATTAAATGGTAAAAAAGTACTTATAACAAATTCACATGAGGCATCTATATTTGTTGTATTTGCTAAAACAGATTTTGACAACAACAAGCTATCAGCTTTTATCATAGAGAAAGGAACAAAAGGATTTTTACTAGGGGAGAAAGAGGAAAAAATGGGTGTAAGAGCTTCATCAACTTCTGAGCTTATATTTGAAAATTGTTTTGTTCCTAAAGAAAATCTTCTTGGAGAAGAAGGAAAAGGTTTTGAGATTGCAATGGCTACTTTGAATGGAGGAAGAATTGGAGTTGCTGCTCAAGCAGTTGGAATTGCTCAAGGTGCTCTTGATGCTGCAATTAATTATGTAAAAGGTAGAGTGCAACTTGGAAAAACAATAGCTCAATTCCAAAATACACAATTTGTTATAGCAGAACTTCAAACTAAAATTGATGCAGCAAGACTTATGACATACAGAGCTGCAAATATGAAAGATTTAGGCAAAAATTATGGTTACATGGCTTCAATGGCAAAATTGTTTGCTTCTGAAGTTGCAATGGAAGTAACTACAAAAGCTGTTCAATTATTTGGTGGAAACGGATATTCTAAAAAATTCCCTGTTGAAAGAATGATGAGAGATGCAAAAGTAACAGAAATTTATGAAGGAACTTCTGAAGTTCAAAAAGTAGTAATTGCAAACTACCTAAATATTAAGTAGGCCCAAGCATATAATTCATATAAAAAACTAAAAAGGTTGGAATTTCTCCAGCCTTTTTGGTTTTTTGTTTATTATAATTTTTTAACCTTATCTTTTAAAGCAATATTCCATTTAGGATTATAATATTTAATTAATTCAATTTCAAGGCTTTTAATTTCTTCATCTTTTTCTAAAGGATAAATAAAAAAAGAAATATCTTTTAAATTTTTATTTATTAAACTATTTATATGACAATTTGTTTGTTGTCCATCTTTATAACAATTTTTAGGGCTTATTTTTCCATAGCCATTATTAATTCTCTTTTTAAAACAGTCAAGACATCTTCCAATATACATAACTTCATTATTTAAATAATAAAGATATATTCCCTTTAAAGTTTCTATTTTTTTATCATTTATTTTAAAATGGCAATATTGCTTATCAC
>JAHHTE010000240.1 GCA_020024815.1 Mailhella sp. | reverse complement strand
GTAAATAACTAATACATTGCATGCTGGTATTTAAGATAAACCTTTTGATTTATATATTAAAAATAACGCATTAAAATACTATATAAAAATCAAATTATTGCCTTTTGAATTTATAGGTATTATAATAAAAATAAGATTTAAATAAATTTGTATGTTTTAGTCTTTGTAATAAATAACAATACTTGAAACATCGTTTTATTAAATTAGGAGAAAAAAATGAGAGATTTTAAAGATTTAAAAATTGCAGTTGCAGGAACCGGTTATGTTGGTTTATCTATTGCAACTTTATTATCACAACACCACAAGGTTACAGCTGTTGATATTATTGCTGAAAAAGTTGACTTGATAAATAAAAAAAAATCACCTATTCAAGATGAATATATTGAAAAATATTTAGCTGAAAAAGAGTTGAATTTATTTGCAACAACTGATGCAAAACTTGCTTATTCTGATGCAGATTTTATTGTAATTGCAGCACCTACAAACTATGATAGCAAAAAAAATTTTTTTGATACATCTGCTGTTGAAGAAGTTATTAAACTTGCACTTGAATACAATAATCATGCTGTTATAGTTATTAAATCTACTATCCCTGTTGGATATACCATGCGCATACGCAAAAAATTCAACTATGAAAATATTATATTCAGTCCAGAATTTTTGAGAGAATCAAAGGCTTTATATGATAACTTGTACCCAAGTCGTATTATTATTGGAACAGATTTAAAAAATGAAAATTTGGTTAATGCATCTCATACTTTTGCAAAACTTATGCAAGAAGCTGCTATCAAAGAAAATATCGATACCATATTTATGGGATTTACAGAAGCCGAGGCTGTAAAACTATTTGCAAATACATACTTGGCACTTAGAGTTTCTTATTTTAATGAGCTTGATACTTATGCTGAAATGAATGGCCTGGATACACAACAAATTATTCGTGGTGTATGTCTTGACCCTAGAATAGGCACTCACTATAATAATCCAAGCTTTGGATATGGCGGATATTGCCTTCCAAAAGATACAAAGCAGTTATTGGCAAATTATGAGAATGTTCCACAAAATATGATGTCTGCAATTGTTGAATCAAACAGAACTCGTAAAGATTTTATTGCTGAACGTGTACTTGAAATAGCAGGTGCTTACTGTGCAAATGATAGTTGGGATAAAAGCAAAGAGAAAGAAGTTGTAGTTGGCGTTTATCGCTTAACTATGAAAAGTAATTCTGATAATTTTAGACAAAGTTCTATACAAGGTATTATGAAGCGTCTAAAAGCCAAGGGTGTAACCGTAATAGTTTATGAGCCAACGCTTGAAGATGGTGTATCATTTTTTGGCAGTAAAATTGTTAATGATTTGGAGAAATTCAAAAAACAAAGTAAAGCAATTATAGCAAATCGTTATGATAATTGTCTTGATGATGTAAAAGATAAAGTATATACAAGAGATATATTCCGTAGAGATTAAAATAATTGTATAAATATATAATTTAATTAAAATAAAAAATCTTGTTTTCTTCATAAAAAGGAAAACAAGATTTTTTTTATAAAACGATATTATCTACCTACTTTTTGTGTGACATTTTTGAATTTATGCTGTAAAAGTGACAATATTTTCTTTGCACATATACTAAATATAATTGAACCAATAACAACTAATACAGATAAACAAATAAATG
>JAHHTE010000024.1 GCA_020024815.1 Mailhella sp. | reverse complement strand
CATTTTGCTGTTCTTATTCCTCAAAAATCAATTGAATTATCAGCTAATTTTATCAATAATACTATTTTACCTGTAAATGGTTATAATATTCCTCTTGTTATGGAAATTCCTTTTGAATTAAAAACTAGCTTTACACCCATAGCACCAACAACAAAACATCAATTTGATGGCTATGCAAGTCCATTTTTAAGAGAAAATAAATTAGCCCAATTTGCTCTTAATTTACCTGGTTTATATATAGAGAATATTACTATAAAAAATGCTGTAATCCATGCCGATAAAGACAAAGCAACATTTAATGGTAATTTAACAGGCTTATACCCTTTTAATCCTCTTTATTATGGTAATGTTAAAGTGGATAATTTTAGTTTACCACGTTGGATAGGCCCTACCCGTTCAATTAGTGCTGGTTTATACAATGCATTAAATAAAATTAAAGGTGATATTAATATTTATTGCACAGCAAAAAGCGTTTATTCTCCACAATTAAAAGCAAGTATTCCTGGTTATGAAGTTACAGGAAAAGCTATGACTGCAAATTTCCTAAAACCTGATATACGATTTGATTTAATTCTTTTACAAAATCAAAATCAAACGACAGATTTAAATCCACTTTTTCCAGAGATAAACGGCAAAAATCCTGGTAAAGTAGCAATAGCACCTCCTGTTGTATTTAGTAGTAATACTAAAACTAACGCAAAGAAAAAACTTTTTTTTATTGATTATCATATAAATATTAGTGTTCCCCATAATGCACATATTTGGAAACTTGATTTTTCTCAAGCACAAATAGAAATTTCTCCTGATAAAAATGAAACACCTATTATTAATGTTGCTATAAATGATTTATATGGAGGAAAAGCCTTAGCAAAAGCAGCTCTATACACAAAACAAAAACATCAAATTTCTGCAACAGTACGAAATATTTTACTTGAAGCACCAATTAGAAGTATTCTTGGTTATACTGCTTGTACAGGAAAATTAAATGCAGATACACAAATTGCATTAACTGGTTCCTCTTTTGCTGAATTAATAAATTCACTTGAAATTAAAGCTAATGTTGATTTGCATAAACCTGCTTTTCACAGTAAAACCGAGTTAATACAAAAATTCAATGCACTTAAAGCTTCCATTAACATAAAAACCCTTCCTTTTAATACAAAAAGAAAACTCCCTGATACGTTTGCTTTTTATGGAGATTGGGAAATTCAATCACAAACAGATACAGAAAATTATCGTCTTCGTTCAAATGGATCCTCAATTAATTTTAGTACACAAAATTTTTCTCCTGTATCAAGAAGTCCACAAAAAACAGATGTTCAACTTTTAGAACTTCCTTCTCGAGCAACAATTCTTGATGGAAGTACAAATTTTGGATTTAATTTAAAAGATAATAGTTTAATAATACAAAACTATCGCGGTAAATTAAGAAATTCAAAACTTATCGCAAACTTAACCGTTAAAACCTTAGATAAAAAATATTGGAATGGTAATCTTTATTACCAACATTTTAATCTTGCAGATATGATAAAAAAACCAAAAGAAAATCAACCAACTAAAGAAAAAGATTTACCTTTAAATTTTATTTGTGAAAATGTTATGGATTTAAATATAAAGGCTGATCGTCTTACATTTTACGATATTACAACAACAAATTTTACAGGTAATGTAAAAATTGCTGATAATAAAATCAGTGTAAATAACTTGCAAACAAACATAAAACAAGGAAAAATCCAAGCTTTACTTGAAGGAAGCGTAAGCCATAAAGAAGGTACAAATAAATACAGTATGAATACCTTATACAAAATGAAAGCTGAAAATATTGATATGCTTAATGTTACAAAAATGCGAAAACAAAAAACTCTTATGGCTGGAACAGGTTATATTGCTTTTCAAGGTAGTGCTACTTTATCCAAAACAACAGATGTATTTAAAACAATGAATGCAAAATGGAATATGCAATTCTCTAACGGTTATTTTATTAACGAAAAAACAAAACAAACAGCGGAAAAACAAAACAATGGTATTCATGCAGATACTGAAAATCGTCAGTATGGTTCAAAAACAAACTATCAAGCATTACGTGCTTCTGGTAATGTTAAAAATGGAATTATAGACACTAATAATATAAAATTATATGGTCCTGGTATTTATATACAAGGTGGAGGTAAAATTAATTTACCTCAAAACACAATTAATGCTTATGCTAGTGCTACATACTTAGGTATACCAGAAATTCCAATTAAAGTAACAGGTTCCCTTGATAACCCTAAAATAGACATTAATGTTTTTACGGCAGTGGGTTATACACTAGGAAATATTGGCTCAAGTTTTTTTGATGTTTTTAAAGGATTTATTATACAACCATTTAAAATTATTATTAATCAATAATAGAAGTGTGAAAAATTTATCTTGCATATTTTTTATTATTCGATAAATTCATAAAACGCATACTTTTTAAAGGGGTTTTTTATGAAATTCAAAAAAACATTAGGAATGTTTGCAATTATTCTTGCATGTTCTGCGTTTGGAAGTTTTTCCATGCCTGATGATGCTGATGCAAAACGTTTTGGTTCAAGTCGTTCTATTGGACGTACAGTAACAAGACCTGCTGCTCCAAGTGGTTTTACACGTTCACAAAGCACTACACAACAACGTAATATGGCTAATCAAGGTGGTGTATCTGCTCTTAATAGAACTGGAATGTTTGGTGGTCTTTTTGGTGGTCTTTTAGCTGGAACCCTTTTAGGCTCACTACTTGGTGGTGGCGGAATAGGTGGAGGAATTGGTCTTTTTGATATTCTTATTCTTGGATTGATTGGATTTTTTGCATATCGTTTCTTTAAATCACGCAATCAAAATAATAATCAAAATACCAATGAAAACCAAAATAATTTTCAACAAAACTATCAAGAACCTGAAAATTATACAAAAGAAAGTAATGCATGGGGAAATTTACGATCTGAAAGAAGCAGTGAAAACGACACTCATGTAAATAATTCTGAAATAACTATTCCTGCTTTTAATGAAGAAGAATTTTTAGAAGGTGCAAAACAACTTTATGTACGCATGCAAGAATCTTGGGATATGCGTGATCTCAATGATATAAAACTTTTTACTAGTGAAGAAGTATATAAAGGTATTCAAGAACAATATAAAGAAGATCCAAATCCTTCAAAAACAGAACTCTTACTTATTAATTGCCATGTTATTAAAGCAAATGCAGTTGATTCAAAAGAATTTGTTTCTGTTTTGTTTGATGTACTTTTAAAAGAACAAGAAAATGAAAATAATGAACAAGTAAAAGAAATTTGGAACTTTACTCGTGATAAAAATGCTGATTACATGTGGAAACTTGATGGAATTCAACAAGCATAATTTCTCGTAATTTCTTTCAAAAAAGGCAGTGTAAACTGCCTTTTTTTATATCTTTAACATTGCTTTTCCTTTATAATCGTTGTAAAAAATTTTTATTATTTTAATATTATTTAGGATTTTATAATGAATAATAAATTAATTGGACTTTTTGATTCTGGAGTAGGTGGATTAACTGTCCTAAAAGCATTAAAAGAAACATTACCTCATGAAAATTATATTTATCTTGGTGATACAGCAAGGCTCCCCTATGGCACAAAAAGTAAAGAAACTATTATTCGTTATGCCCTACAATGCACAGAAAAACTTATTGAATATGACCTAAAAATTTTAGTTGTTGCTTGTAATACTGTTAGTTCCGTTGCATTACCTTATATAAAAGAAAAATATCCACAAATAGAAGTTATTGGTGTTGTTGAACCAGGAGCAGAAGCTGCCTGCAATGAAACAAAAAATAATATTATTGCAGTATTAGCAACAGAATCTACAATAAAAGGCAAAGCGTATGAAAAAGCAATTCTTAAAATAAATAAAAATGCTTATGTTATTGGCAAAGCTTGTCCTCTATTTGTTGGTATGGCAGAAGAAGGAATTATTAAAGGTGAATTAGCAGAAGCAATGGCAACACATTATTTAAAAGATATTTTAAATTTGAAAAATAAACCTGATACCATTGTTTTAGGTTGTACCCATTTTCCCTTATTAAAAGAAGCAATTCAACATGTTGTTGGTAATACAATTCATCTAGTTGATTCAGCTCAAACAACAGCAAAAAAAATTCAATATCTTTTAAAACAAAAAGAAATGGCATGCAATTCTACCTTACATTCTTCTCTTCACTTTTTAACAACTGATAATGTAGAAAAATTTAAAGCCATTGGTGAACCTTTTTTAGGTATTTCCTTAGACAATAGCCTTGTGGAGCTTGTGGATCTATAATGCCTAGATTAAAACTTACAATAGCTTATGTTGGTACAAAATATAGTGGTTGGCAACGTCAATCTCACAATGGAGTTGAACTGCCAACTATTCAAGGTATTGTAGAAAAAGAAATAAGTCGCATTTGTGATAGCAAAATATATTTACAAGGTTCAGGACGCACTGATGCAGGTGTTCATGCTGATTGCCAAACAACACATTGTGATATTCCTGAAAATAAAATTTCCCTTAACTGGCAATTAGCCCTTAACACTTGCCTTCCCCATGATATTAGAATAAAAAATTATGCTATTGTAAAACCAACATTTCATGCTATGTTTGATGTTGAAAAAAAAGCATATACATATTCTTTATGGCTTAATCGTCAATTTGTCCCTCCAAAACTCTATCCTTTTACGTGGGCTTGTGGAGAACTAGATATAAAAAAAATAGATGAAGCTATCCCATATTTATTAGGAAAACATGATTTTGCTTTTGTTCAAAATCAAGGAACAGAAATAAAAAGTACAGAACGTATTATGTATGAAATAACACATTCTGACTATGATAAACAACAAAATCTTGATCCTGAAAACTATGAATTAAAAATTTCATTTACTGCAAATGGTTTTTTAAAACAAATGGTTCGTAATCTTGTGGGACTATTAGTAGCTTGCGGAAAAGGAAAAATAGATCCCCACAGTATTCCTCAACTTATTGCAACAAAAGATAGAAAAAATTCTCCCCCTACGGCTCCCCCTCAGGGATTAACCATGACACAAATTTGGTATAAACATAATGAACAAGATTAATTATACTTGCACAATAAATGATATTAACAATCGTTTAGATTTTGTTTTAAAAAAAGCATTTCCTAATATTGGAGGACGAGGAATAAAAAGACTTTGCGAACAAAATCTAATAAAAGTTAATAATAAATCCGTTCAAGCAAGTTATAAAATCCAAGAAAATGATAAAATTGAAATTATCTATCAAGAAATTATTGTTCCAACCATAAAACCATTAAAATCAGACAATGGATATACTGCTTTTTATAAAGCTCCCTTTATACATACAGAAAAACAAAAAGGAAAAAACTCTATTACATTAGAAGATAGCATTCAAAAATCCTTTCCTCATGCAATACTTTTAACAAGATTAGATTATGCAACTTCTGGAATAATAATGCTTTGTCAAAACTATGAAGATTTTGAAAACTGGAAAAAAGAACAAATACAAAATAAAATTATAAAAAAATATTTTGCTCTTGTAGAAGGTAATATTCAAGAAAATTTATGTATTGAAAAAGAAATTATTGAAAAAAATACAACAACAATGCAAATTTCTAATCAATCTCATTCTCCTCGTACAACACGAGTATTTCCCCTTGCTGTTTCTAATTGTAAAAATTTTTCCTTAGTTGAATGTCATATTTTTCAAGGTGCAAGACACCAGATCCGAGTACATTTAGCAAGTATGGGATTTCCCCTTGTTGGTGATAAAAAATATGGTGCAAAAACACAAAATTTTACAATATTACAACAACTATCACCTCTTACAAACCAAGATATAATACATAATAATAACTACTTACAGTTATTAGAAAATCAAAATTCAGAAAAATTTATTTTACATCATTATCAAATACAAAGTAAATTTTTTTCTGTATCTTGTTTACCTCCTTTTTTCTCAATTTTGCCAAAAGAAACACAAGAAATCATACTTACTAAAATAAAAGAATAAATAAAGCCATGAAAAATAATTTTTTATCACAATACACAAAAAAAATGCGTGGTTATGATAAATGTCCCAAGCATGAAAATTTTTCAGAAATTTTTTGGTCAAGCTTAGGTTGCTTTGTTACTATTGTTCTTATTTCTTTTATTGATACAAGCTCACAACACCTTTTCACCGAACAACCTCTTTTTGTTGCACCTGTTGGAGCCAGTACAATTATGATATTTGGTTTACCTAACAGTATTTATGCCCAACCAAGAAATGTTATAGGTGGACATTTTATTGCTGCTTTATGTGGTGTTACTGCTCTTATACTTTTTCGTGAAACTGAAATTTTTGCTTGTGCCATTGCTGTTATGTGCACCATGCTTGCCATGCACGCAACTAAAACAATACACCCTCCAGGAGGTGCTACTGCCCTTCTTGCTGTTATTGGTGGTGAAAGCATTACAAATTTAGGATACTTATTTGCTTTTGTTCCATGTCTCACCAATTCAATTATGCTTATTATGTGTGGTATCATTTTTAATAATATTCCAAAATCACGCCAATACCCAAGATTTTGGATATAATTTTCTTAAAACAAAATTTTTATTATATTTAAATTTTTAGGGGGAAAACTTTTTATTTCTTCACAAAAATTAACTAACATATATTATTAAATTATTTTTCTATTTATATCTATAATATTTAAACTTCTTTCTCTACTGATAAAATTTACTGTCTTTTATCAGAGACAACTATTATTTGATTATAAAAAAACATATTAAATAGATCCCCAAAAAACATTCTTATTTTATAATTTTCATTCCCATTTAAACGGCAAATACTTTTATTCTACCTAAATAACAACAAAAGCTCTTTTATACATAAAAGAGCTTTTGGATTAAAAAGTTTTGAAGGGAGAGTTTGAGAAGGGAACTTTTTCAAAAGTTCTCCTCTCAAAAAAATACTAACCTATAAAAAAAGGGAGATATTAAATCTCCCTTTATAAATTTTATGCTTGGATAATATTAATATGCATGATCAGAAGCAAGTTCTTTTGCAGTAATTTTATGTGAAAATACCCAATAAACCCAAGCTTGATAACCAATAACAACAGGAACACCAAGAAGAACAACTACAAACATAATTGTAAGAGTAAGTTGACTTGATGCACCATTGAATACTGTAATACTATAAGCAGGATCAATGCTTGAAATAATAATATTTGGGAACATACCAAGCACTGCAAATAAAGTTAAGCATACAATAAATATAGCACTGCAAGCCCAAGCCCCAATAGGTCTACCGTTCATGTTAAAACGAACACCTAAAAGACCAAGTACAGCAAGAGCTAAAAATGCATAAATAAATGGTGATTTTGAAATATTTACTAAAATTTCAGTATAAATATTAGTAAGAGCTAAAAATGCAATTACTGCAGCAAGCACTAAATACCATAAAATATGAGAAGCTACTCTAGCACGTTCTGCTAAATCACCTTCAGCTTTAAAGCGTAACCATAATGCACCATGTAAGCAGAAAATAAGTACAAATAAAATACCACCTGCTAAACCATAAGGATTAAGAAGCATTAAAATGTTACCATGATATACCCCATTTTCATCAATAGGAATACCCATGAAAAGGTTTGCAAAAGCAACACCAAGTAATAAAGCTGGAACAAAAGAACCGATAACTAATGTTGCATCACAAAGTTTTGTCCAAGCTGGACTATCAATTTTACTTCTAAATTCAAAAGCAACAGCACGGAAGATAAGTGCAAATAAAAGAAGAAGTAAAGGTGCATATAAAGCACTAAACATTACAGCATAAGCAAGTGGAAATGCTGCAAATGTTACACCACCAGCGGTAATAAGCCAAACTTCATTACCGTCCCAAAAAGGGCCAGAAGCATTATAAATAGTTCTTTTTTCATCATCATTTTTTGCAAGGAAAGGCATTAAGGTTGCCATACCAAGATCAAAACCATCTAACATAAAATAGATAGCCCAAAGTAAAGCCCATAAAAAGAACCAAATGCCAAGTAAAAATTCAATACTCATTATGCAGCTCCTTCTGTTACTTCTGCTTCTTCTGCAGGTTTAGGACCTTTACGAGCATATTTTATAAGAAGATAAATATCTAAAATACCAAGTAAAGAATAAATTACAATAAAGCTAAGTAAAGAAATTGCAACACTAGAAGCTGGTACAGGAGAAACAGCATCTTTAGTACGCATAATGTTATATACAATCCAAGGTTGACGACCTACTTCTGCAAGCATCCAACCTGCCATAATAGTAATATATGGAAGTGGAATTGTATATGTCAATGCTTTACAAAGTAATGGGTATTTACCTAAATCTTCACGTTTCCAATATGCAAGGAAGGAAAGAAGAATAAATAATATTCCAAGTGCAACCATGAAACGGAATGATAAGAAAGTTAAAAGTACAGGAGGACGATCTTCTTTTGGAAAATCTGCCAAACCTTTTACTTCAGCATCAAAATCATTATATGCTAAGAAACTAAGTAAACCAGGAATTTTAATTGCTTCAACAGCATTTTTGCTATTTTCTTCATCTGGCCATACTAAAGCATACATAGGAGCTTGAGTTTGTGTTTCCCAATGTGATTCCATAGCAGCTAATTTTGCAGGTTGATATGTTGCAACATTATTACCTTGATGGTGTCCAAATAATGCAACCAAAATAGCTAAAACAAGTGTAAATGGAGCTGCAAAACGAACAGAATTTTTAAATACTTCTACTTCATTTTTACGGATTAAATGCCAAGCAGAAATACCAAGAACAAAGAAACCTGCTGTCATCCATGCACTTGATACTGTATGAAAATATTGTCCCCAACCATAAGGGTTAGTTAATACAGCCATAAAATCAGCTAATTCTGCTCTGCCATTACGCATTACATAACCAACTGGATTTTGCATAAAACCGTTAGCTAAAATAATCCAAAGAGCGGATACGTTACTTGCAATAGCAACAAGCCAAATAGCTACACAGTGCATTTTTTTACTTACTTTTTCCCAACCAAAAATCCACACAGCAACAAAGGTTGATTCAAGGAAAAATGCAACAGTTGCTTCAATAGCAAGTAAAGAACCAAAAATATCGCCAACAAAGCTACTATATTTTGACCAGTTAGTACCAAATTGGAATTCAAGAGTAATACCAGTAACAACACCAAGCACAAAGTTAATGATAAAGAGTTTTCCCCAAAACTTTACCATTCTTTTATACATTTCATTACCAGTTCTCACATAAGCTGTTTCCATGATTGCAAGAAGAACTGTAATTCCCAAAGTCAATGGAACAAAAATAAAGTGAAAAAATACAGCAACAGCAAATTGCAATCTTGAAAGGAGAACAACGTCCATAGTCCCTCCAGTAAAAAATTAAAAGAAAACTCATACTCCTATTTATAATAAGAGTATGAGTAAAAACACTAAGCGTTAACTTTTTCTTTTAACGCATTACCAACTTTTTGACCAAGTTCAAAGCAAGCTTTTAAATCAGCTTCACTTGGTCCAAAATATGCACGAACAGGTTCAGCAACAACTTCAACACCCATAGAAACAAGTTCATCATTAATTGCTTTTGGTGATTCACCAGACCAACCATAAGAACCAAAAGCAGCACCAACTAAATTCTTGGGTTTTAAACCTTTAACATGAGCCATAAGACCAATCATGTTTACTAAAGGCATATTATTTCTTGTAGAAGAACCTAAAATCAAAGCACTTGCGTCTGCCAAAGCATTCATAACAGTACTGCAATGATTTTCTTGTGCATCAATAATCGTAAATGGCACACCAACACTTTGTAAACCGTCTCCAATAGCATAAGCCATTTTTTTAGACGCACCCCATAAAGATTCATAAGCAATAACAGCATTAAGCTTATAAGGTTGTGTTGCCATTTCAACATACGTATTCAAAAGAAATTCAATATCTTCTTTTGTTCTAAAGATAAGACCATGATCAGGAGCAATAATATCAATTTCAATACCAAGTTTTTTTACTCTTTCAAGAGTTTTTAAAACAAGTGGTGAATATGGAAGAATGATATTATAATAATAATCTTTCATTGCTTGGAGCAATAAAGGACGTTCATATTCATCAGCAAAACGACGACTTGTTGCAACATTTTGACCAAAAGCGTCATTTGAAATTAAAATCTTATCTTCTTCAAGATAGGAAACCATACTATCTGGCCAGTGGAGCATACGAGTTTCAAGAAAAGTAATATTTCTTTTACCAATATTTAAACGCTCACCATCTTTTACAACATGAATAGGCCAACCTTCAGTATTGAACTGAGATTTTAATGATTTTTCACCCATTACAGAACAAAAGATTTTTTCAGGCTTACAAACCTCAACTATATGCTCAATACTACCAGCATGGTCTTTTTCCATGTGATTGAGAACAATATAATCAATTTCAGATGGATCCATAAGCTCAGAAATACGTTTCAAAAGCTCATCGCTATACTCTTCATCTACTGTGTCAAAAAGAACATTTTTTTCATCTTTTACAAGATACGCATTATAGGTACTTCCCATTGGAGAACGACTATAACGGTGGAAGTTGCGTAAATTATAGTCAACAGCTCCTACCCAGTAAATATCATTTTTTAAAAGCACAGGTTGCATAATTTCCTCATACAAAATTTTTATAAAATAAGAGATCCAAGATATACTTGAATCTCTTAAAAATCACCTATCTAAATTAAGCAGGGCTAAATTGAGATTTAGGTGCACCACAGATTGGACATACCCAATCATTGCTTACATCTTCAAATTTAGTGCCTTCTGCTACACCGTTATCTGGATCACCAGCTGCTGGATCATATTCATAGCCACAAACATCACATACGTATTTTTCCATTGTTTTTCTCCGTTATATTATTTTTATTATTTTTTTATTTTATAAATCAAAATTATAATGATTTATAAAGACCATGTAAATTACAGTATTCACGAGCATATACATCATTTGCTTCAAGAACAAATTCTGCAACAGGAGCATCACCAGGTTTTAAGAATTTTTTGTAACTTACACCATCAGCAATAAGTTCAATCCATTCAATAAAATGTTCTTCAGTCATAGCATGAAGATCAGAACCAACGGTAACTTTATAACCATTTGCAGTTTTTTCTAACACTGGTACGTGTTTTTCTTTAGCACCGTCAGAAGTTCCTTCTGCCATGTGTTTCATTTTTTCACCACAGCACATGAGCGGAGCTTTACCTTCACGTACAATTTCAACAATATTTCCACAGTGTTCACATTTATAGATATCATGAAGATTATTCATAATTTCCTCCAATAAGTTTTGATTATCTATTAATAATAATGATTATTACTAAAAAGTCAAGTTAAAGTACAAAATTTACTTACAACTTATATCATAACATACTAATTTTATAAGGTAAATAATTATATAAAAATTTTATAACAATTCTATACTAATAATTCAAAAATAGCTTGTTATTTTTATGACTAATTATTCACCTTTATTAATTAGATTTTTTAATTAATTATTTTCATTCCACCCATGTAAGGAACTAATACATCAGGAACACGGATAGAACCATCTTCTTGTTGATAATTTTCAATAACTGCAACTAAAGAGCGACCAGTAGGAAGTCCAGAACCATTTAATGTATGCACATATTCTGCCTTTCCACCACCTTTAGGCTTAAATTTAATATTTGCTCTTCTAGCTTGGAAATCTATGCAGTTAGAGCAAGAAGAAATTTCTCTATATGTATTTTGTGAAGGAACCCAAACTTCTACATCATAAGTTTTTGCAGAACTAAAGCCCATATCACCAGTGCAAAGAGTAATTGTTCTATGTGGTAATTCAAGACGTTCTAATAATGTTTCAGCATAACGTCTCATTTTTTCAAGTTCTTCCCATGATTTTTCAGGGTGAGCAAAGTGTACCATTTCTACTTTTGTAAATTGGTGTTGACGAATAAGACCACGGGTATCTTTACCATAAGCACCAGCTTCAGATCTAAAACAAGGTGTTGCAGCAGTATAACAAATTGGCAACATATCTTCATCTAAAACTTCACCAGCATGTAAATTGGTAAGAGGCACTTCAGCTGTTGGAATAAGAAAATGATCCCAACCATCAATTTTAAATAAATCTTCTTCAAATTTTGGTAATTGTCCAGTTCCTTTCATAGTATTACGTGTTACAAGTAAAGGAACATATACTTCAGTATGTCCAAATTCTGTTGTTTGAACATCTAAATAATAATTCATTAAAGCACGTTCTAAACGAGCTAATTTTCCAATAGAAACACTAAAACGTGTTCCTGATAATTTTGATGCACGTTCAAAATCAAGACCAAATCTAGCACCTAAATCAACATGATCCTTTATTTCAAAATTAAATTTTGTAGGCTCACCAAAACGATGAACTTCCACATTATCATTTTCATCTTTACCATAAGGAACAGACTCATCAGGAATATTAGGAACTGTAAGCATAAAATCTTCTTGTTGAGATTTTAATGCTTCTGCTTCAATATCTAAGCTTTTTATTTTATCAGAAAGTTGCCCAAGTTCTGCCATAAGAGCAGTAGCATCTTCCCCTGCTTTTTTCATTTTTGCTACTTGTGCTGATTCAGCATTTCTTTTGCTTTTTAATGTTTCAACTTCAGCTAATGCAGCACGACGACGAGCATCTAAATTTAAAAATTCATCAATACTAATAGATGAATTTCTGTCTTTAAGGGCTTTTGCAACACGTTCAGGTTCTTTTTGCATAAGCTTTAAATCAAGCACAATAGCCTCCTTGCTATAATAACACTTATAGCATAATAAAATTTTTCTAGCAGTACTTTAGCCTTTACTTTATTTATTAGCAAGGATAATTTAACAAAAAATTAACTTTTAGGAATAATTATGATCGCAATTCTTGATTATAAAGCAGGAAATCAAACAAGCGTTTTACGAGCATTAAATTTTCTTGGAATAGACGCTTGTATAACTGATGATAACTCTACGATATTAAATGCTGATGGAGTAATTTTTCCAGGCGTTGGAGCAGCAAAACAAGCTATGGATAGACTTCTTGAAAAAAAACAAGATTTGCTTTTAAAAGAACTTGTTGAAAAGAAAAAACCGCTACTTGGAATTTGTTTAGGCTGTCAAATATTACTTGAAAAAAGTGCTGAAAATAATACAAAAACATTAGGTATAATCAAAGGATCTTGCGATAAGTTTGATGATTCTTGGACAGATGGTATTGATGAAAATAATATTCCACAAAAAATCCGTATTCCTCACATGGGTTGGAATACTTTAACTATAAAAAAAGAAAGTCCTATTTTAAAGCATATAAAAACAGGTGATAGTATTTATTATGTTCATAGTTTTTACCCAACTCCAGAAGATAAAAATTTAATTATAGCAACTTCAACGTATGGTAAAGAATTTCCTGCCATTTATGGATATGATGGATTGTGGGCAATTCAATTCCACCCTGAAAAAAGTGGTGAAATTGGTTTACAAATTTTAAAAAACTTTAATGATTATTGTAATAACAAGTAGGAAAAAATGAAAGAAAATCTTTGCAAACGAATAATTCCTTGTCTTGATGTACGTGATGGTAAACTCACAAAAGGGATAAAATTTGAAAATAATATTGATATTGGCGATCCTGTGGAAAAAGCAAAACAATATTATTTAGATGGTGCTGATGAAATTGTTTTTTATGATATTACAGCCTCAAGCGATAAACGTAGTATTATGCTTGATGTTGTTGAAAATGTTGCAAAAAATATTTTTATTCCTTTTAGTGTTGGTGGTGGGATTAATTCTGTTCAAGATATGCGAGCCGTGCTTTTAGCTGGAGCAGAAAAAATTTCTATTAATTCCGCTGCAGTAAAAAATCTAAACCTTATAGAAGATGGAGCTTTAGCTTTTGGTTCACAAGCTATTGTTGTAGGAATGGACGTAAAACAAGTTGAAAAATCAGAAAAAATTCCTTCTGGCTATGAAATTGTTATTCATGGTGGAAGAACCTACTGTGGTATTGATGCAATAGAATGGGCAAAAACTTGTGAAAAACGTGGAGCTGGTGAACTTTGTGTTAATTCTATTGATGCTGATGGTACCAAAAATGGCTATGAGATTAATCTCACTCGACTAATTTGTAATGCTGTAAATATACCTGTAATTGCGTCAGGTGGAGCTGGAAAACCTGAAGATTTAATAGAAGCTGTTACAAAAGGTGGAGCTTCTGCTGCATTAGTTGCTTCCATAGTCCATTATGGAAAATACACTATAAAAGACTTGAAAGAAAAAATGAAACAAGCTAATATTGCTATTAGATAATAGTATATTATCATTGTGAGGTTACTTATGAAAAATAAATTTAATATTTGTTTAATGTTTCTTGCTATTTTTATGTTTTCAGCTTGTACCACTGTAAATCAAACTGGACATGTAGGACAATCTCAATCATATTATGTTCATTATGGTGTTATCCAAAGCATTAAAGAAGTAAAAGTCGATAATCAAAGTGAAAAAAATTTAGGTGGCTTAGCTGGTGGTGTTACAGGTGCAGCTCTTGGTAGTGCTATTGGTAAAGGTTCTGGTAATGTTATTGCCATTGGTTTAGGTGCAGTAGCAGGTGTTATTGCTGGATCTGCTATTGGTAATCAAATAAATGGTTCTGCTCTTGAAATTATCGTAAAAACAGATGAAGGTCGTACTATTTCTGTTATTGAAAATCCAAAAGTTCAACTTCATGTTGGACAACGTGTAAAAGTAATGATTGGTAGCAATCACTCTCGTGTAGAACCATATTAGTTTGTATAAAATTCATTAGGGGAAAAACTTTTGAAAAAGTTTCTTCCCCTAAAACCCCTTTACAAAACTTTTTATTTTTTTATTCATCAAATATTAAAGTATGTTTCCAAATTATTCATAATTATTAATTTAATTTTTATGGAAAGACTTTTACCTATATCCTTAACTAAATAAATTTATTGAAATAAATTTCAATAAATTTTCCTACTTGAAAGGAATTGAATAAAAAAACAAAATAAGAATAATTTTAAAATACATTCTATTTCGTATAGCTCAAAATTATAACTAAAAAAAGCGACTTCGGTCGCTTTTATCATGTAAAATATTATGCTCACAAAACAACAAAATGGATTAATTTGCTGTATAACTGCACAAACTCTTTGGGGTTTAGGTGTCGTTTTTTGGCCACTTTTAAATTATTTACCACCAATTACAGTTTTATGTTTAAGATTATTTTGCTCTCTACTTTTTGCTGGTTTACTTATTCTTTATACCAAGCAATTTAACAATATTAAAGCTATTTTTAAAGATACAAAAAATAAAAGCATTATAAGAAATATTTTTTTTGCTGCAACAATTTTAGCTGTTAATTGGGGTTGTTACCTTTATGCTCTCCATACTAAACAAGCCATTGAAGCAAGTTTAGGATATTATATTACGCCTATTATTAGTATTTTATTAGGAAGAATATTTTTTAATGATATTCTCAATAGATATCAAGTAATTGCTATCATTCTTGTTCTTATAGGAGTAACAAGTGGCATTATTTCTTATGGGCATATTCCTTATCTTGGTTTAGCAATAGGCACAACTTTTGCTCTTTATGGATTTTTCAGTAAACTCATTAATGCCAATGCTATTTCTGTACTTTTTCTTGAAACACTTATTTTATCCCCTTTTTGTTTAGGCTGGATTATATATACGGAACCACAATATGCAATTTTTGGATACCACTATTCACACTATATTTTATTAGTTGGAACAATCTTTTTTACAGGTATTCCTTTAATGCTTTTTAGTTATGCTACAACAACAATTAGTTTAACAACAATTGGATTTATGCTCTATATAGCCCCTAGCATTAATTTTATCTTTGCTGTATTCTATCACGGTGAACCTATTAAAGCTTCTGATTATATTACATTCCCAATTGTATGGATAGCCTTAGCTATTTATTCCCTTGATATGTTTTATAAAATTAAAACAAAAAAAGTATAACTTATGTTTAAAGAAAAAAAATTAAAACGTGAAGTTAAAATTGGTCAATATACATTAGGAGGAAATAATCCTGTCCGTATTCAAAGTATGACCAATACCCCAACTAAAAATACCAAAGCTACTCTTGAACAAATATCAGCATTGGCACAACAAGGTTGTGAAATTGTGCGTGTTGCTGTACCTGACCTTGAAACAGCAAAAAAACTTGAGACCTTACAAAAGAAAAGTCCATTACCTCTTGTAGCAGATATTCATTTTGATTATCGCCTTGCTCTCATAGCACTTGAAGCAGGTTTTACAGCCCTACGTATTAATCCAGGAAATATTTTAAAAAAACAAAATGATGCTACTATAATAGATACAAGCCCTATTGATATTTTAGCAAAAAAAATATTAGAACATAATGCTACTGTAAGAGTTGGCGTAAATTCTGGGTCTGTTGAAAAAGACTTATTAGAAAAATATGGTCATCCTTGCCCTGAAGCTCTTGTAGAAAGTGCCTTACGCCATACAAAATTTTTAGAAGATAGAGGCGTTACACAAATAAAAGTTTCCATAAAATCTTCTTCTGTTATTGATACAATAAAAGCAAATATGCTTTTAGATGAAAAAACAGATTACCCTATTCATTTAGGTGTAACAGAAGCAGGTACACCTATGCGTGGAGCTGTAAAATCAACACTTGGCATTGGTAATTTATTATTAAATGGTATTGGTGATACTATCCGCGTTTCACTAACAGCCAACCCAATAGAAGAAATTTCCGTAGCAAAAGAAATTTTACGCACTGCAGGATTAAGAAATATGGGAGCAGAACTTATTTCTTGCCCTACTTGTGGTCGTACAGAAATTGATTTAATAAAAATAGCTAAAATTGTTGAAGAAAAATTATTTTCTCTACCTGATAATTTAAAAGTTGCTGTTATGGGCTGTGTTGTAAATGGTCCTGGTGAAGCAAAAGAAGCTGATATTGGCTTAGCAGGTGGCAGAGGTAAGGGGGTAATTTTTCGTAAAGGTGAGATAATTCACTCTATACAAGGTGAAGAAAATTTATTACAAACATTCCTAGCTGAACTTGATAAGCTAAAAAAATAAAAAAAGAGGGTCTTATGCGTTGGAGTTCTTCCTATATTCCTACTCTAAAAGAAGCACCAAGCGAAGCAGAAGTTATTAGCCATAAACTTTTGCTTAGAGCAGGCATGATTCGTAAACTAACATCAGGAGTTTACTCTTGGTTACCATTTGGCTTAAAAGCATTAAATAAAGCTGCTAATATTGTTCGTAAAGAAATGAATGCAGCTGGAGCTCAAGAAATTTTAATGCCGTCTGTTCAACCTGCTGACCTTTGGCAAGAATCTGGAAGATGGCAAAAATATGGTAAAGAACTTCTCCGTTTTAAAGATAGACATGATAGAGATTATTGTCTTGGACCTACACACGAAGAAGTTATTACAGATCTCCTTAGAAATGAAGTAAATTCATACAGACAATTACCTATTAATTTATATCAAATTCAAACAAAATTCCGTGATGAAATTCGTCCTCGTTTTGGTTTAATGCGTGGTCGTGAATTTTTAATGAAAGACGGTTATTCCTTTGACCGTAACGATGAAGGAGCAGACAAAAGCTATTGGGCTATGCATAAAGCATATAGCCAAGTTTTTGAAAATATGGCTCTTAATTTTAGACCTGTTGAAGCAGATTCTGGATCTATTGGTGGAAGTTTTTCTCATGAATTTATGGTACTTGCTGAAACAGGTGAAGATACCATTGCAGCTTGTACTAATTGGCCTCAATGCTCATTTGCTGCAAATGTAGAACGCTGTGTTATTAACGCACCAGCACAACAAGATAAAACAGAATGTTCTGCAATGAAACTTGTAGAAACTCCTAATAAACACACCATTGAAGAAGTTGCAGAATTTTTAAATGTTGACCCTAAAAAAGTTCTTAAAACCTTACTTTTTGTTGCTGATGGTAAACCTGTTGCAGCTCTTTTACGTGGAGATAGAGAATTAAATCTCATTAAATTAACAAACTTACTTGGTGCTGATGAAGTAGAATTTGCTACCCCTGAACAAGTAATGCAATTTACAAATGCACCTGTTGGTTTTGCTGGTCCTCATAGCCTTATTGGTGTTGAAACCATTATTGCAGATCACGAATTACTTGAAAATAATGATTGGATTGCAGGTGCAAACCAAAAAGATATGCATGTTCGCCATTTATCCTTACTTCGTGATTGCAAAATTACACAATTTGCAGATATTAGAAATGCACAAGAAGGAGATATTTGTCCTCGTTGTGGCAAACCTCTTGAATTTAAAAAAGGTATTGAAGTTGGCCATGTATTCAAATTAGGTACAAAATATTCTGAAGCAATGCACGCTGTTTATGTTGATGAAAATGGCAAAGAAAATACTATTATCATGGGTTGTTATGGTATTGGTGTTTCCCGTGTAGTAGCAGCTTGTATAGAACAAAATAATGATGAAAACGGTATTCTTTTCCCTCCTCCACTTGCACCTTATGAAGTAATTATCATTAATCTTGACCCCAAAAATCAAACTGTTAATGAAAAATGTGAAGAATTTTATGCTTATTGCCAAGAAAAAAATATCGATGTACTTTATGATGATAGAGAAGAAAGACCTGGTGTAAAATTCAAAGATGCTGACCTTATTGGTATTCCATTACAAATAATCGTTGGTGGAAAAAGTCTTGATAAAGGTGTTGTAGAATACAAAGTACGTAAACTTGGTGAAAAGAAACAAATTGATGCTAATAGTACAAAAGCAGAATTTGATAAAATTTATCAAGAAATGCTCAATGCATGGAAAAAATAATATTTCCTTTAGGGAAAAAACTTTTTTTAGGGGGAAAACTTTTGAAAAAGTTTCTCCCCCTCCCCCCCCTTACAAAACTTTTTATATAAACAACATTTATCGTAAATTCTTTATAAAAAAAATCGTTTTATTTATAAAACGATTTTTTTTATAGATACTTAAGAATAT
>JAHHTE010000239.1 GCA_020024815.1 Mailhella sp. | reverse complement strand
AAAAGTTTTGAAGGGAGAGTTTGAGAGGGGAACTTTTTCAAAAGTTCCCCTCTCAAAAATAAAAACTTATTAATATTTTTCTCTTTTCTTTTTCCATGCTCGGATTTTATTTCTAACAATTTTAAAAGGCTGTTCTAATTTTTTAAAAAATGGACGTGTATTACGCTTTAATTTAAGTACATTAACATATATGGGATTTGCTAGCAGTTTTTCTTGTTTTGCATTTTCTTTAAGCATTTTTTGGTAGGCAGAACTTTCCTTAATTGCTAAAAGCTCTTGAGCAAAGCTAGGTATTTTTTCTGCCATTTGCCACCACAAATCTATATTTGGATAATAAAATCCTTCAAATTGAGCAGAAACTCTAAATCCATTACTATTCCAAGGCTTTACAGAATAATGTATAATACAAGGTTTTTCTATATCTGAAATTAAGTATGTATATTCCTGACCATATCTTTTACTTTGTTCTTGCCATTCGGAAAGTACATATTCAGGTTTTACCATATTATTCCACATTAAATTCCATTTATAGGGCATAAGTTTAATATTATCTTTATAAACAACATTTAATGCATCTTGATCTGGACAAATAACTTCATAGGTATTTAGAAAATCAATAACTTGCTTCTCTGTATTTTGTTTTCTCCATTGGGCTAAATCAATTAGCATAAAGCCAGAATTAAAATACCAAGTATATTCTTTAAAAGAATATGGATTTTGCCCTTTTTTATTTTTTAATTCATGCCGTAATTGTGGATAATTTGGCACACAGGCCAATCCTTTACCTTCCATATTTAAAGCAAATAATTGGCGTATATCTGTATTTACCAACATATCACCATCTAAATAAAGAACACGATCAATATTTTCAGGAATAAAACGAGCTAATAAAATACGATAATAGGCTGCATAACTTTTACGCCATTGTGGATAATCAGCAAATAGCCTATCATCTAAAATATGCCATTCAATACTTGTAGGAAAAAGAGTATTTAAAGCTTTTTCTAAATTCTTTATTTTTTCTTTTGTTGTTTCTGAAAGCTTATCAATTAATATGTGAAAATGGTATGCTTCTTTAGAATTTTCCCAATCACTTTGTTTCTGAAAAATATGTTTTACATCATTTTTATAACTTTTTTCTTTTTGTGTGTTCTGTACTATACTATTTATTACAACACAAATATAAGGAATATATTTTTCATCACCATTAAAACCTATATGATACATACTATCCTCACAACATATTGATAAGTAAGTATAATCATGCTTATAGAAAAAGCAAGAAACAAATCTTTTTGTCTTTCCCTTTACAAAGATAAAAACAATAACTATATTATTACAATCATTTTTAAAAAGGAGCTATCTATGGCTTACGATATTCGTTTAGTAAAAATTGTAACAGGTGAACTTATTATAGGTAAATATGACGCAGCAGCAAAAGCTCTTACTGATGTTGCAATTATGCAAACAGTACCAACACAACAAGGTGGTATGCAATTAATGCTCCTTCCTTATGGTTATCCTTTTGAACAAAGCTTTACAGGCAAAATTTCTGAAGAACATTTTCTTTATGTTTATGCAAATGCTCCACAAGAAATGATTGATAAATATCTTGAAACAAGCTCAAACTTTACCTTAAAATCAGGTGGACTTGATCCAAATCCAGCTGGTGGATCTTCTAGTGGGTTAATTTTATAATATATACCTAAAG
>JAHHTE010000238.1 GCA_020024815.1 Mailhella sp. | reverse complement strand
AGTTTCAGGCTCTTTTCCTTCTTTTGCAAATATATAATAAGAAGTAAAAAAATCATATCTATCGGCACCAACATTGGATGCATTATAAAATGTTTTATTTGGGCAAATCATATCAGCGGTAATGGTCATGCTTCTGCTGCTACCATTTATAAGAACTTGTGGAGCGTATGGAACATTCATAGCATAAACTTCATTAAGTTTTCTTCCATCAAGCCTTTCGTATCCAGAAATATAATTGCCTTCTAATAAATATTCGCTTGCAACTCTTTCAAATCCTGCACCAAAAAATAATCCTGATGGGTCAATTTTATAATTGCAGAAAATCATAAACAAGAAAATTGGAACAAAAAGTGAAAGTTTTGCAGAAACTTTTAAAAAATCTTTTAAGCTTTTCATAAAAAACTCCGTTAAAAATCAAAATATACAAATGGACTTTTTCCAAAGTTACCATATAATAAGATAAGAGAAATAATAGAGTAATAAAAAATCCAACGAATTAAAGGTTTTTGTTGGCTGATTTTTTCTGTAATTTCGCTGTTGCCTTCCCAAATTTCAAGGATAATCATAAGTACAGCACAAAGTACAAGAGGAATGCCATTTTTAGTATAGAATAGTATTCCACGTAATTGCTCTATAAAAAATCCTTCAGTAAAAAGCATATTAATATTGCTAAATAAATGTGTTGCAATGTATGTAGCATCAGATATTGTATTTGCTCTAAAGAAAATATAAGTAAATGAAACAAGAGAAAATACTAATAATATTTTAAGACAGTGTTTAATAGGAACAAGATATGGTTTGTTTTTGCCTTTGTATTTCCAATATTTATGAATAAGTTCTTCTACAATACGATATACAGCGTGCAAAAGTCCCCATATAACAAATGTCCAACTTGCGCCATGCCATAAACCACTTACAAAAAAGACAATAAGAATATTAATATAAGTTCTTAATTCTCCTTTTTTGCTACCTCCAAGTGGAATATAAAGATAGCTTTTAAAAAAAGATGTCAGTGATATATGCCATCTTTCCCAAAACATTTTGGTAGAAGTAGATAAATAAGGTTTATTAAAGTTTCTCATCAAGTCAAAACCAAGAACTGCGGCACAGCCTCTTGCAATATCAGAATATCCAGAGAAGTCACAATAAACTTGAAAAGAAAACATGATTGTAGCAATAATCATCTGAACACCAGTATAATTATAAGGTGCAGAATATACAAGAGTTACAAAGGTTGCAAAACCGTCTGCAATGACCAATTTTTTGAAAAAACCCCATGCCATAAGCACAAGACCATTTTTTACACGATTGTACTCAAATTTGCTATGGCTGTCAAACTGTGGTAAAAGGTGAGCACTTCTTTCAATAGGTCCAGCAACTAATTGTGGGAAAAAAGAAACAAACAATGCGTATTTAAGGAAGCTTTTTTCTCTTCTAACGGTTCCTCTATAAACATCTATTGCATATCCAAGTGCCTGAAAAGTATAAAAAGATATACCAACAGGTAAAAGTAAGCTAAAAGTTGGAATAGCCAGTTTTACTCCAAAATTATCAAAAAGTGCAACTAAGTTCTCTGAGAAAAAATTATAGTACTTGAATAAAAACAGAATAAACAGATTTATACCAACACTTAATCCTAAACTTAGTTTTTTCATTCTTTGAGTTTTAGCTTTTGAGATTGCAATAGAGCATACAAAAGTAGACATGGTACTAAAAAGAATAAGTAAAGCGTAGGCTGGCTGCCAGCACATATAAAAATAATAGCTTACAATAAGTAACCAAAGATTTTTTACTTTTTCAGGTATTATAAAATATACTAAAGTAACA
>JAHHTE010000237.1 GCA_020024815.1 Mailhella sp. | reverse complement strand
GCAGACTATGACAATGCTACACAGGTACTAATAGCTTATCTGTTTGAAGCTAATGATAGAATACAGTTATTAATACTTGAAGGACCAAGGGAGAAATTAGAGGAAAATTTAAAAATATTAGAAACTTATGAGGAAAAAATATAGTTAAAAATTTTGTAAGTATTAAAATAAAAAGTGTGAAATTAAAGGAGAATAACTATGAAAGCAGTGGTATTTAATGATATTAATAATTTAACATTTGAAGAGAGGGAAAATCCTAAAATTGAAAATGAATTTGATGTTATCTTAGAAGTAACATTGACTACTATTTGCTCAAGTGATATTCATATAAAAAAGGGATTTGTGTCAAAAGCAAGAAAAGGGGTTGTGCTTGGGCATGAGTTTGTGGGGATAGTGAAAGAAAAGGGAAAAAGTGTAAAGAAATTTGAGATTGGTGATAGGGTGGCTGTCAACTGTGAAACATTTTGTGGAGAGTGTTTCTATTGTGAAAAGGGGTATGTAAATAATTGTACAGATAAAAATGGTGGCTGGGCTTTAGGGTGCAGAATAGACGGGGGACAGGGAGAGTTTGTTCGTATTCCTTTTGCTGATAATTGTTTGACAAAAATTCCTGATAGTGTGTCAGATGAAAAGGCTCTTTTTACTGGGGATTTACTTTCAACAGGATATTGGGCATCTATAATTGGAGAAATATCTAAAGAGGATACAGTGGTTGTGATAGGGGCAGGTCCTACTGGGCTTTGTACAATGATGTGTGCAAAACTTTTTGAACCTAAAAAAATTATAGCTATTGATATAGATGATAGAAGACTTAATCTTGTAAAAGAAAATAAGTATGCTGATGTTGTGATAAATTCATCAAAGGAAAATGTGAAAGAGGAGATTTTAAAATATACAGAGATGAGAGGGGCAGATAAGGTTTTTGAAGTTGCTGGGGGAGAGAATACTTTTTCTATGGCAATGGATATAGCTCGTCCTAATGCTACTGTTGTTTTGGTTGCAATGTATGAGGAAAATCAAATGCTACCTCTACCAGAGATATATGGGAAAAATCTTACAATAAAATTTGGTGGTGTTGATGGAATTTATTGTGAAAAAATTATGAAATATATAGAAGATAAAAAGATAGATGCCACTCCTCTTATAACTCATAGATTGGATTTTGAAGATATTATGAAAGGATATGATATTTTTGAAAATAAAAAAGATGGAGTTGTTAAGATTGCTGTAAGGGTGAAATAAGAGTAGATAGAAAAATAATAAAAAGACCATTAAGAGAGATAGTTTATAACTCTAGTGGTCTTTTTTTATTTACCCTTATTTTAACTGGATGTGTTTCTAAACAAATCGAAGTTAAACCAGAACCATTTAAATACATATTGTTTTAATCCTTATTTTAACTGGATGTGTTTCTAAACTTAAACAAAAAATCTATCATAGAAATAATAGAGCCTATGGTTTTAATCCTTATTTTAACTGGATGTGTTTCTAAACCTAAGATTAGTAATGTTAAAACTGAAACATTAACTGAGTTTTAATCCTTATTTTAACTGGATGTGTTTCTAAACGAAAACAGATTGTTAACTGTATTAAAGCAATGCAACATAAGTTTTAATCCTTATTTTAACTGGATGTGTTTCTAAACATAGAAGAAAATTATTGTATAATATATGATTATACTGCGTTTTAATCCTTATTTTAACTGGATGTGTTTCTAAACCCTTAATTTTTTAAGAATTCTTTATTTTCAATGCTTATTTAAAGAAAATACTATGAGCAAAAATTACTCACGTGTATTTTTAAATAGTATTTTTCTTCCAAAGTTCATATTTTTTCAAACTCAAATTTTACATTTTTTGTAATATTATGA
>JAHHTE010000236.1 GCA_020024815.1 Mailhella sp. | reverse complement strand
TTTTTAAAAGGGGGTTTTAGGGGGAGAACTTTTTATAAAAAGTTCTCCCCCTAAAAAACACAAAAAAAACTTATACAATATTCAAAGCTTGATAAGTTTTACGTTTATATTTATAATAGTTTCAATATATAAATACTACATGGATTTTTATGACAACAATTACACTTATAGAAAAAACTTTAGGTCAAGTTTTAGAAGATACTGTAAAAAAATTTCCTCATAATACTGCGTTTATTTATCCTGATAGTGAAATCAGATTTACTTGGCAAGAATTTAATAATGAAGTAGATGAAATTGCAAAAGGTTTACTTGCACTTGGTATTCAAAAGGGAGAAAAAGTTGCCGTATGGGCACCTAATATTCCTTATTGGACAAGCTTTATGTTTGCAACTGCAAAAATTGGTGCAATTTTGCTTACTGTAAATACTAATTATCGCAGCAGTGAATTATGTTATTTACTCCAACAATCTGAATGTGAAAATCTTTGTCTTGTTGAAAATTTTAGAGAACATGATTTTTTAGCAACTCTAAATACTATTGTTCCAGAACTTCGTACACACAATAGAGAAAATTTACATTGTGAAAAACTTCCGAATTTAAAACGAGTTATCTTTTTCGGTGATGACGACCAAAAGGGAATGTTTTCCATTAATGAAATAAAACAACTTGGTAAAACTATTACTGAAGAAACCTATAATAACCGTAAAAAAATGCTTAGCCCCTATGATACGGTAAATATGCAATACACTTCTGGAACAACAGGCTTTCCAAAAGGAGTAATGTTAAACCATATAAGTATTAGTAATAATGGTTATTATATTGGAAAAAATCAAAAACTTTCAGAAAAAGATATTGTTTGTTTGCCTGTTCCTCTTTTCCATTGTTTTGGTTGTGTATTAGGATTAATGGCATTTGTTCATCATGGAACTTGTGGTGTTATTTTAGAAAGTTTTAATCCTGTTCAAGTTATGACTGCTATTGAAAGCGAAAAATGCACAGCTCTTTATGGTGTACCAAGTATGTATTTATCCATTGTTGAACATAAACTTTTTAATAAATTTGATTATTCAAGTTTACGTACTGGCATTATGAGTGGTGCTGTATGCCCTGAACCACTTATGAGACGTGTATTAAAAGATATGAATATGCACGAAATTACCATACCTTATGGACTTACAGAAAACTCACCTGTTATGACCATGACAAATACTGAAGATAGCATAGAAGATAGATGTGTTACTGTTGGTAAAGCTATGCCCGGTATTATGGTTGAAATTCGCGATCCAGAAACTAATACCCCCTTAGCTCCTTTTCAACATGGCGAAGTTTGTTGTAAAGGTTACAGCGTTATGCAAGGTTATTATAATAATCAAGAAGCAACTGATAAATGTATTGATAAAGATGGTTGGTTGCATACTGGTGATATTGGCGTTCTAGATGAGCGAGGTTATCTAAAAATTACTGGTAGAATTAAAGATATGATAGTACGCGGTGGAGAAAATATTTACCCACGTGAAATAGAAGAATTTCTTTTACAAATGCCTCATGTACAAGATGTACAAGTTGTTGCCATTCCCTCAAGAAAATATGGAGAAGACATTGCTGCATTTTTCTTAACTCGTGATAATGAAATTATTAAAGCTGAAGATGTGCGTGATTTTTGTCGTGGACAAATAGCTTGGCATAAAATACCACGTCATGTTATTACTGTTGAAAGTTATCCTCTTACAGCAAGTGGAAAAATACAAAAATATAAACTTAGAGAACAAGCTACTGAAATTTTTAAAGAAAATTAATCTTTATAAAACAATATACTAACTTTTTAACTATACTAAAATTTTTTTCATAATAAAAAGCTACTATTAAATAC
>JAHHTE010000235.1 GCA_020024815.1 Mailhella sp. | reverse complement strand
ACTAAAAACTTCTCACAAGATAAAATATATATTTTTAAAAAACATATTGAATTAATGTTAAACTAAAGAAAGTAATAACAATAACACATAAAATATTAAGCATAAAACCAGCTTTAATCATATCCCCAATACTTACTAAATCAGAACTAAATACAATAGCATTAGGTGGCGTTGCAACAGGTAACATAAATGCACAACTTGCTGCTACGGCTGCTGGTACTGTGTAAAGTTCAGGTGCTACCCCTTGAGCTACTGCTATTGCCCCAACCAAAGGTAAAAATGCTGCTGCTGTCGCTGTATTTGATGTTATTTCTGTTAAAAATAATATCACAAGAATAACAATACCAATAATTAAAATAAGTGGTAAATTGGTAACAACTTGCATTTGTTGTGCTAACCATACTGCAAGTCCAGAACTATTAATACTTTCAGCAACAGCTAAGCCACCACCAAAAAGCAATAAAATCCCCCAAGGTATTTGTGTTGCTTCTTCCCATGTTAAAAGAAAATGGCTATGAGCATAATCAGTTGGAATTATAAACATTACTAAACTAAAAAAGATAGCAATAAATGTATCAGAAATAAAAGGAAATACTTTTGCAATATAAGGTTGAAAAATCCAAGAAATTGCAGCTAATGTAAAAATAAAAAGAACCCATTTTTCATCTTTTCGCATTTTACCTAATTTTATCATTTCATTAGCAAGGACTTTTTCAGCACTTTCCTTTTCAAGAGAAACTTTAAATTTTCCACGAGTTAACCAAAAATATGCTCCTAATAACATTACAAATGAAATAGGAACACCAAAAAGCATCCATTGTCCAAAACCTACATGAATATCATAATGTTCTTGTAAAAAAGCACGTAAAAGAGCATTAGGAGGAGTACCAATTAATGTTGCAAGTCCTCCAATACTAGCAGAATATGCTATACCAAGTAAAAGAGCTACTTGGAAATGTTTGCTATCCTTATCATCACTACCAGCAGTAAAAAGTTTTGCCACAGAAATTCCAATAGGTGTCATCATAACAGCTGTTGCTGTATTGCTAACCCACATACTAATAAATGCTGTTGCCAACATAAAACCAACTATTTGACGACGTGGACTTACCCCAACTTTTTGTAAAATTGTAAGTGCAATTCTTTTGTGTAACTGGCAAGTCTCCATAGCAATACCAAGAATAAAACCACCTAAAAACAAGAAAATAGTAGGATTAGCATAAGATGCTGTTGCTTTATCTAAACTTGATAAGCCTATGGCAGGTATAAGAATAATAGGAACAAGACTTGTAACAGGAATAGGAATAGGTTCAGTTGCCCACCAAGCAGAAATTAAAATACACATTCCAAGACAATGCCAAGCATCTAACGACATAGTTGCACTAGGAGAAGGAGTTAAAAGCGTAATAGCAAAACATACTACCCCAATCCAAAAACCAATAGTTGCTTCAACTTTATGAAAATGAATAAATTTACTTGCTTTTATCAATCCTTCAGGAAGAAACTGTGCCATTGCAACCTCCAATTTTATACATACAAAGAAAGGCTTTTTACAAGGAAAGTATCGCTTTGGGAACTAAACCTTTCATAGGGCATATCTTGTAAAAAGCCTCGGGTTAGGGCAAAACCCACGAACAAGAAGATTGTTCAAAAGAGTGCATGGCTAACGTTGAAAATAAAAATATCCTTGCTCTGTGTCAACCATAGCTATTTTTTTTCTTGAAAACTTTTTACAAAATTTTACCAAAACAAAGAAATCTAATGGGTTAGCTATATACCTTTTTATGTTTTTTTGCAACTATTTTATTTTATTATATTTTTATAAAATATTTCAATATATAGCAAAAAACCTCCTCTCTTATCTTTACACGTTGTATTAATAAAATAAAAATAAAAATGTATAATTTCAATATATT
>JAHHTE010000234.1 GCA_020024815.1 Mailhella sp. | reverse complement strand
CTTCATATTATAACTTGATATTATTATTTTTCTTTTTTATTTTATTTTAGCATACTAACTAAAATATAATGTTACTTGTTATAGTTAATATACGTAGTTACAACTCCCCTACCCTTTTATTTTGACTAATTCATTTTTTTGATTATAATCTATTCACCCTGTTGACGAGGATTTAATTTTATGTATAAAAAGAAGTTTATAACAGCATTATTATCTTTATCTTGTTGTTTTTATACAACAAATTATGCTTTTTCTTTTCCTAAAAATAAACAAGATCTAACAAAAATTGCAGAAAATCTTGTTGTAACTGGAGTTGATAGCTCTACAATTACAGCTCTTGTAAATCCTGAATTTACAACAGTAAGTTTAGCTTCAATGGCTTTAGATGATAGCGAACAAGTATTTATTGTTGCTTCTGGAACTTTAAAACCATTAAAAGAACGTGAAGTTATAATTATTCCACAACGTATAATGGTTTGGCATGAAGTTTTAAACATGATTGAATCAGAAAAAGCGTATGCTCTTACATATAGTCCTATTTCTGCTGGGCTTGCAGCATATAACACAAAGCGAGATAAACTTTATTTGCAATTACAATCAGATGGAAGACAATATAATGCTAATAGTATTTTAGTTGACTTAAACACTAATAGTCGTTGGTCTCAAATGTATGGTTTAAGTTTTATGGGTACATTAGCAGGCATGGGATTAGAACTTATTCCAACCTATTGGACAACATGGGATAAAGCAAAAAACTTTTTTATTGATAAACCTGATGCAAGGGTTTTATTAACTCCTCGTGCAAATAAAAGATATGGAACAGATCCTTATGGTTCGTATATGAATCCTGAAAGTTTTTATTATAATGATCAGCTTATTTATCCTGTTTCAAGAATTGATACCAGAATGGGCTTAAAAGAAATGGTAATTGGACTTGAAATTGATAAAGAATTTACAGCAATAAATATTAATTATGTTAAGAAAAAAGGTGTAGTAAACTTTTTCTTAGGAAAAAAAGCTCTTGTTGCTGTCCATGATACCCGTTTAGATGTTGTACGTATTTTTGATAGAACAGTTTGGTATGGCAAAGATCCTTTAGTTATTCGTAAAGAAAATAAAAATTTTAGTGATTTACAAACAAAAAGCACATGGGATTTTGATGGTGTTTGTAGAAAAGGAAATTATTTAGGCTCATACATGAAAGAATATTTTGGTGTATATGCTTTTTGGTATAGTTATGCTGCAAATAATCCTGAAACAGATACAATTCCTGGTAAAAGCGAAGTTCCAGATTCTGCTCTTGAAACTGGAGTTACTGATAATAAAGTTATTGGTGAAGATTTAAAAGGCCCTGTTGAAAATAGTAGTATGGGAGTTCCTTGGAACTAATTCCATTCAATATAGGCTAAACCTATTCCCCCAAGACCTAAATTTTTTCGTTCAAGAATTTTAATTGTATTATTAGGAAGAATTTTAGGTAAATCAAAAAGAACACCTTCTAATGCTCCTTGAGAAAAATAATTTTTCATTTGAGCAAAAGGTGTTTCTTTTTTACCCAATTTATATTTTTCATAACAAAAAGTTGTATATTGCCCTAACAAAATGGGTAAATAACCCAAATATGCAATATTTCTTTCTGGATTTTCATATTCAAGAAAAAGAGCTTTTTTAGCAATTTGTTTCATTTCACGTATAAATTTACTTCTTTCTTCTTCATTATAATTATGTAAATTAAAAAGAGAGACAACTAAATCATATTCTTTTAAATTTTGTGAAAAACAGGTTACATTTTCACCTTGATTTAAAATTTGAAAATTTTTATCAAGCATTGTAACTGGCAAAGAAAAATTTTTACAAATTTTTGCAAAATCACAAGCCTTATTATTATTATTATTATCTTTTGTAATATTTTCAATAGCAGCAATAGCAT
>JAHHTE010000233.1 GCA_020024815.1 Mailhella sp. | reverse complement strand
ACATAATTTTACAAAAAATGAAAAATTTAGAAAAAAATAAAAAAGTAAAAAAATGGTAGACAAAAATAAATTTATGTGCTAACATACGAATATAACCTGGAACGTGTTACATTAGTTTATATTGTGGTTAAAATAATTTTTTTTATTTTTAAACAAAAATTAGGAGGAAAAAATGACTAAAAAAAGGGGAATAAATTATATAGCTATAATTGCTGTTTTATGTGTCACCACTATTTTTAGTGTATTAAGTGCTATCGCTGTATATGCACAAGGTGAAGTTATAGTTAATTATGAAGTTGTTGAAGCTTCATCTTTTCAAGTGTCAATTACAGCACAAGGTAATGGTCATGTAAAATATAAAGCGCAAAAAATTAGTAATTCATCATTTGCAGCGATGTTAAAAACTGATGAAATGATGACTTTAAGCATCAATCCAGATGCGGGAGAAAAAATAGAAAGCATTACGCTTGATGATGTAGATATATCGAATAAAATTAAAGATAATATAGTTACTATTTCAGGAGCAAATAAACCACAATATTTAAAAGTTGTTTTTAGTTCTAATAACAACAATAACAATAACAACGAAAACAATAACGATAATAACAATAATAACAACAATAATAAACCAAGCGAAACTTTAAAACCTGATAATTCAAATAATTCACAAAATGCTGGAAGTCCTAACACCAGTGATAACACAAAGATATTAATGTATGTTATATTGGCAATTTTATCAGCTGTGGCTATAATCGTTATTTCAAAGAAGCAGAGAAAAGATAACTAAAAGGGAGTGGTAAAATTGCATTTAAAAGAGGGAAGATACTATATAAAAAGTAAGTCCGAAAAAAAATGGACATTGCAACATAAAGAATCAATTATAACAGGTGAATATATTACATTTGATGAATTGCTAAAAAAACATCCAAATAGTGAATATACTGTTATTGGTGAAGTATTGTGCAATTATGATATTACCAAAAAACAGATAAAGAATGTAGATATTGATGATACATGTTCTGTTAGAGTTAACCCGGTTGGTACATATTCAAAAGGCTATTATAAAAATATAGGATATATTCCTTGTAAAAATGAAGAATATATCGCTTTATATGCTAAAAACACAAAAAAATTCTTATTACCTTTAATATTGTTTCTAGCTTTGATTTTATCAATAATTTTTGGAGTATTTTATATAAATAAACTTCAATCTGAACAAGAAAAAAATCAACAAGCAAATTTGCAAATAGATTCTAGCATTGTAGACTATAGGGGCGATTTAAAAAGACCAGCGGATATGGAAAAAACACAAATTCTAATTCCTGGAATAACCAGTCTTGTGGTGGAACAGGGGACAAAAAATGTTATAACTCCTATTTTTAATCCAAATGATAATCCATGTTTTTTCCAATTTAATTTAATAGATAAAACAACAGGTGAAACTGTATATTCAAGCAAACTTATTCCACCGGGAAAAGGTTTGAAAACTTTTGAAATAAATAAACTGTATCCAGTAGGTGAACACGGAATTATTGTTCAAGTTAACACACATGACTTGGAAGAACCTACTATGAAGTATAATGGTTCTGAAATTGAGGCAGTTATTATAGTAGAATAAAATATTATCATATTAATAAAAAGGAGGGTTATATATACAATGAATATTAAAAATATCATTGAAAAAAATGTATTGTTTAGAAGAATAACATCATTTGTTTTGGCAACAGCATTGATATTTTATCTATTTGCAGGCAATATTCCTTTGGCTAGTGCAACTGAAAAAATAGAAAAAAATGTTGAAATTGCTGAAGTAAATCCAAATGAAACACAAAATGATGAAACTTCAAATGTAAATTCTGAGACAGAAATTAAAGATGAAACTTTAAATACACCTTCTGGCGCAGAAAGTAAAGACGAAACTTTAAATACACCTTCTGGCACAGAAAGTAAAGATGA
>JAHHTE010000232.1 GCA_020024815.1 Mailhella sp. | reverse complement strand
TGTTTTAAGAAAAAAGATTTATACTAATGCCTAAAATAGGCAAATTCATTGAAATAAATTTCAATGAATTTGCCTGATTGAGGGGGCTTGGGGGAAATCATTTCCCCCAAAGAAAAAATAAAAAAATTCCTTCTATAACTAAAAGGAATTTTGATTATTTTTCATATGAAACAAGTTTATGCACAATAACTTCACTACGTGTTCCAAAACGAAGTGGAACATATCCCCATAAACCACTCCCTGGACTTACATAAAGACTCATATCTCCTACTTGATAAAAACCATTTCTAAAACCACGATTTAAAATATGAACAATAGGAAATAAAAAGAAATATTGTCCTCCATGCGTATGCCCTGATAATTGAATATCAATACCTAATTTCGCATTTATTTTTGCCATCTTAGGTTGATGTTGCAATAAAATAATAAAATCTTTTTCATCTAATCCTTTTAAAGTTTTATCTAAATCAGGAGTTAGTAAACCAGGAAATTTATATCCCTCAAAATCTGCTGATCCTGCAATATAAAAAGGATAATTATTATGAAAAAATTTTCTATTTTCATTTACATACACATAAAATCCCCATGCTTTCCATTTTTCAATCCAAGGTAAAGCACCACAAAAATATTCATGATTTCCTAAACAAATATGAACACCCAAACGAGATTTTAACTTTCTTAATGGTTCTAAATCTTTTTCTATTTTATGAGGAGTAGCATCAACTAAATCTCCACTAACAACAATTAAATCAGCTTGTTCTTCATTAATTTTAGTAACCAATTTATCAAGCCATTTTTCATCAAAAGTTGAGCCTATATGTAAATCACTTAAATGAACAATTTTCATACCTTGTAATTCTTTTGGCAATTTTTTTACAAACAAATTGCGTTTAAAAATATAAGGAATTTTTAAAGCATTCCATGCTCCGAAAATTGTTGCAAAAAAAGCAAAAAGTAAAAATACTATTGTAAAATTTTTTGAAAAAGCATAAGAAAACAATTCATTAAAATAAATACAAAAAGAAAAATAAAAAATATCATGAAAAAAAATTATACTTGCTAGTGTTACAAAATAAGCTGAACAATACCCACTTAATTTTAATGCAACATAAGACATGTGTTGAGTAAAACTCACTACATAACGCATACCAAACATACATTGTGATAAAAAAAGAATAAAAGAAATCCCAATAAATTTTACAAACAAAGAAAAATCATTAAACCAAAATAATCTTAAAGCAATATATACCCCTGTACAAAGCATAATACTTGTACAAAGTATAAAAAAAAGCCGATTTCGGCTTGTTTTATGTTCTAACTCATTAGGATCGTACATACTCGTCTAAACTTTCAGAAGAGCAGTTTTTACTAACCCAAAATGCAACTGCCCAAATCATTAATGCTGTTGCTTGTGTATCATCTAATTGTTTTAATTTTGTTTCTAAACTAGAACGACTTGCCCCATATTTTTTATGAATACCATTTGTATCGCAAACATCCATAACACGAACAATTAAATATGTAAGTCTTGTATGGTCAGGCATAAGGCGAGTATCTTTATGTGCTTCTACAATAGTTTTTAATTCTTCTTCTGTAAAAACAGATCGAATTGCACCAAGAGCACGAAAAAAAGTATCAACAGCCCAAGGCAAAATAAATTCTGCTCCTGCACTTTTGGTTCTAAAATAATCTTTTAGCCATTTTTCTTGATCATCATTAATTCTTGCTGCAACTTGAGGCATACTTATTCCTTCACGAAAAACACAATATGGAAATATCTAACTTAAAATTGAATTAAACTCAAGAAAAAGTCTAGAAAATTTTATGATTTCCTCTTTTCTTTATTTTATACATAGTTAATCAAAAAAAATTATAAATTTTAATACGAAGTATTTTTAAATTATCATTTTTTTTTGAGAGAGGAAAGTTTGAAAAAGTTCCCCTCTCAACCTCTTCCTTCAAAACTTTTTAATATAAAAATTCTTTTATATACAAAAGAGTTTTTATTACATTACAAAAACTAACCTAAATAAAAT
>JAHHTE010000231.1 GCA_020024815.1 Mailhella sp. | reverse complement strand
TTTTATAAGAGTTAGTATGATAAAATTTTTAGATTTAGAAAAGATTAATAATAGATTTCGCAAAGATATTGATCTTAGAATAAAAAGAATTTTAGATAAAGGTTGGTATCTTCAAGGTGAAGAAAATGAATATTTTACGCAAAATTTTGCAAAATTTTGTGGAACTAAATTTGCTTTAGGTGTTGCAAATGGATTAGATGCTCTTTCTCTTATTATAAGAGCAAGTGGTTTTGGAAAAGGTGATGAAATTATTGTTCCAGCCAATACGTATATTGCAACTATTTTAGCTATAACAGAGATTGGTTGCACGCCTATTTTAGTTGAACCTGATGAAAAGACATTTTGCATAAATCCAGATCTAATTGAAGAAAAAATAACAGATAAAACAAAAGCTATTATGGTTGTTCATTTATATGGGCAAGCTGTTCCAATGCAAAAAATTTGGGATTTAGCAAAAAAATATCAATTAAAAGTTTTTGAAGATTCTGCTCAAGCACATGGTGCGTATTATGAAGATCGTAGAGTAGGAAATTTATCAGATGCATCTGGTTTTTCTTTTTATCCTGGAAAAAATTTAGGTTGTTTAGGTGATGGTGGAGCTATAACAACGAATGATGAGGAGTTATATTTAAAAGTTAAAGCCATTGCCAATTATGGGTCAGATAAAAAATATCATCATATTTATAAAGGTGTAAATTCTCGTTTAGATGAAATTCAAGCTGCTGTATTAGATATTAAATTACAGTATCTTGATAAAGATAATATGCGTAGACAAGAAATTGCACAATATTATAGAAAAAATATTACCAATGAGTTAATTAAAGTTCCATTTTGTGCTGATGAAAATTCTCATGTTTGGCATATTTTTGCAATTAGAACAAAAAATAGAAGTGGTTTACAGCAGTATTTAACAGATAATGGAATTCAAACATTAATTCATTATCCAACAGCACCTCATAAACAAAATGCGTATAAAGAATTTTCTCACTTATCATTGCCTATAACAGAAAAAATTCATGATGAAGTTTTAAGTCTTCCAATTTCTCCTGTTATGACTGATGAAGAAGTTGAAATTGTTGTTAATTCTTTAAATGCATGGCAAGGTTAATTATGAATTATAAATTGATTGAAATGCAAATTCATGGGGATCAGCGTGGTAAACTTGTTTCTTTAGAGGGAAATAAAAATATACCTTTTGAAATTAAACGTGTTTATTATATCTTTGATACATTACCAGACCAAGATAGAGGAATGCATGCTCATAAGAATATGGAACAAATAGTTATTGCTTTAGATGGTGCTTGTGAGTTTGTTTTAGATGATGGAAAAACAAGAGAGAAAGTTTTATTAAATCGACCTGATATTGGATTATATATTGGAAAAAATATGTGGCGAGTAATGAAAAATTTTTCTTATGGCTGTAAACTTATGGTTTTGGCTAGTGATTATTATAATGAAAAAGAATATATTCGTAATTATGATGAATTTTTAAAATCTATTAATGGATAATACTACATGATACATAGTTTATCAGATGTTCAATCTTCACATATTGGTGAAAATACTAATATTTGGCAATTTTGTGTTGTTTTAGCAAATGCCGTTATTGGGAAAAATTGTAATATTTGTTCGCATTGTTTTATAGAAAATGATGTTATTATAGGTGATAATGTTACTATAAAATGTGGTGTTCAAATTTGGGACGGTATTACTATTGAAGATAATGTTTTTGTTGGTCCTAATGTTACTTTTTGTAATGATAAATATCCTATTTCAAAAAATGAAAATTTTCAATTAGTAAAAACAAAAATAAAAAAAGGGGTTTCTATTGGGGCAAATGCAACTATTTTACCTGGTATAACAATCAATGAAAATGCAATTATTGGAGCTGGGGCTATTGTAACAAAAGATGTTCCTGCAAATGTAACTATTATTGGTAAATTTTAAAATTTATAATCTTTATCTTATAAATAGTATTAAATTTTTTAATAGTTATATAATTATGAATAATTAGATTGTATTCTATTAATTGGAATAAATATGAATAT
>JAHHTE010000230.1 GCA_020024815.1 Mailhella sp. | reverse complement strand
CAAAAAAGGCCGTCTTTTTAAATACGACCTTTTTTATTATCTAGTATAAAAATATTTTTTATACTCAAATAATTCCTTATATAAATTTTAACGTATGATACATTGAAAGTTGTTTAAGAAATTTTAATGCTTCATCTTTTATTGCTGCAATATTTTCTTCATCAGTTTCAAGACATTTTCCTTCAAATACAATTTTATGTCCTTTTGTTGCCATTAAATTCCATACAAAGTCTACTAATTTTTTATAGGAAACAGGTCCTTCTAATTGTTTACTTGCATATAATAACATAAATTGTATGGTATTAAAATTCATAGCCCCACCAATAAACGGACTTGTTAAAGACGAAATTCTTATATTTGTAGTTGCTTGTGCTAATAATTTTTCATTCATCATTTTTGAATGTTGCATAATTTCTTCATCAGCTTCCCTTGTTATAAGCAAATGCTTTTTAGCATAAAGACTCATAAGAGCAGTAATTGTATGATTAAATACAAAACCAGCATGTTGCGTTACCTCAAAAACCTTTGCAAGAGAATGAGGCTTACTATCACCAAGTACATGTAAAATTGCTGCATAAATATCAGAAAAATCTGCATCTCCTAATAAACATTGCACTTTGCCATTAATTTCATCTTTTGGTGAAACAAGTATGCAAGATAATTCTTTTAATGCTTCTTGACGTTGTGTTGGTGTAAGAGTTACAGGCCCTTTTATCCAAATATCACGTCTAAACTGCTGATTATAAATATAATCTTTTAATGTTTCTTGCATAATTGGATTATTTACAGAAGCTAATAACTCATTTTGTTCTTGGCTAAAATTAATTTTATCAAGATGTTCAAAAGCAGTTGCAGAACACGCAAAAGAAAGTTTAGCTGGTTCCAACCACTTAGCCATATCAGAAAAAAACATTGGACACCAATTATCATTGCAATATTCATGAAAAAGATAATTATGATCCAAGCCTTTTAAAGAATGTAATTTTGCAAGCACATTAGGATTATCTTTACAATGAATTGTAGAAATTTTAAAAACTTGTTCTGCAAAATTTAAGGCATTATCAACTTTCTTATTTAAAGGTAAATTAGGAGCAGAACAATTTGCTGCATGTAATCGCAAAAGTTCCCGTAAGGGATTAGTTTTATTATGCCCTGGAAAAGTATTATAACTTATATAAAGCATACCACCCACATTTAACTTACGGCGAACAAAATCTACAATTATTTTTCTATTTTCATCAGAAATCCAAGACCAAATACCATGTAAGGCTATATAATCAAACTGTGGTAAATCTTCTCTTTGAGCAAATTCAGCAAAAGAATCATCAAAAAGATGAACATTAGTATTTTGTGCATAATTTGCCAATTCTTGTGCAAAATTTACTTGTGTTGGCATGAAATCAGTTCCATACCAATTAACCTTAGACGTTGCAGCATGAAAATTAATAGATAATCCTTGCCCAAAACCAAGCTCACAAGCATTTTTAATTGTTGGTGGCAAAATACCTTTTGCTAAAAGTAAAAAATTTAATTGTACTGGATTTAATTCATTAAAATAATAACAACAATAATCTGTCTCTGTTCTATATCCTTCGTCCCAAGAATGACCCATACGCTATCCTTAATATTACTATCAAGTAATTTTATTACATAATTTATACCTATGGATATAACGACTTGTATTTATACTGTCAATCAAGTGAAAAGATACGTTTTTAATCTAAATAAGAGAGAAAAACTCAAGAATAACCTTATTATCTTTTTTCTTTTAATTAAGTTAATATGCTTATAATGAATAAAAACTATATGTTAAAAAGCCATCTGCATAAGAATACAATAACTTATGAAAATATATCATAAAAAAGAACAAAAGACCTTTATAAAGGAGTAAAAACAATTAGTAACGCAATTAACGTTTTAGATTAAAAGAAGATAATTAAGAGTGAGATCAAAAAAAGTCTTACTACTAAGAATAAAAAAAAGACCACATACGTGGTCTAAATATATATGGTGGATGGTGAGAGGCTCGAACTCCCGACCCTCGGTGTGTAAAACCGATGCTC
>JAHHTE010000023.1 GCA_020024815.1 Mailhella sp. | reverse complement strand
TTTTATTTCCCCTTGTTCCCAATAGGCTAATGCAAGAGATAATAAGCATTTTTCTGCAAATTCCCCTTGTAATAAAGATCCTTGTTGAAAACTTTTAATAGCACCATTAAAATTTAATAATCTATTTTGTAATGTTCCTTGCAAAAAATACTTTTCTGCACTTGTATTTTTTTGTTTATCAAGAAAAAGAAGAACATCTTTTAATTTTCCTGTTTGAATTTGAGCTTGCAAACGACATTTTTGATTTTGCGATGTATTCGGAAGTTTTTTTAATGTTTCTAACATAAAATGGGGTGCATGAACTTGTGCATATAAAGATAAAAGAGCTTGTGATTTACTTATATCTTTTTCCAATCTTTGCGAAATTTCAAGAGCTGTTGCAGTACCTATATAATTTTTTTGTCTAATACGCACAGCAGCTACTGTTTTCCACGATTTTACATCAAGAGGATAAAGATTTAATAAATGTGAAAGATAATTATCGGCTTTTTTCCATGCCTTATTTTCAATATAACACATAACAATAAATTCAATATATTCTCTTTTTTGAGGATTTGCTTTAAAAACAATTTCTGCTTCTTTTGCAGCTTGAGCATATTGTTTTGCATAATAAAAGTTTTGTGCAGCTAAAAAACGTAAAGGAATTTTTTGTTCTTTAGGAGCATAAGAAATTGTTTTTATAAACATTTTACCAGCATTAACATATTGTTTATCATTCATATAAGCTAAACCACAATTATTATATAATGTATAATTTTTTGGATAAAAATTTATTCCTTTATTATACGCCATAATTGCTTTTTTATACTGCTTTAACTCTGACGCTGATAATCCATATAAGATATATGCAAAAGAATGTTTTTTTTGAGGACTTTTTACAAAATTTTCTATCATAGTCAAAACACGTTGAAAATTCTTTTGTTTATATTCTTGATATGCTTTATTTAAAATTGTTGTTTCTTCATGAGAACTATGCTCATCATGAGTAAATCCCCTATTAGGACTTACAAAACATAATAAAACACAAAATACTAATATTGAAAATATTTTCATGGAATACTCATATTATCTTAAAGAAAAAATAAGAGGAACTTCTATAATAGTAGTCACTTGCTTACCTTGTATTTTTCCAGGTTTAAAACGCCAACGCTTTAAAGCTATTATACTTTCATTTCTAAAAATATCAGCATAAGGACCATCTAAAATTTGTACGTTCATAACTCGTCCTTCATTATTAACAAGCACACGTGCTATTACTTGACCTTCTATTTTAGAGCGTAAAGCTCCTTTTGGATATGCTGGACGTGGATTATAAAGAACTGCTGGTTTTTCGTCCAATTGGTCTAAACTATATGCTTGCACAGTTGGAGTACTTGCTGGTGCAACCTGTTCAATACTAGGAGGAGTAGGAACATGAATAGCCACAGAACTATTTGTATTAATAGCATAATCTAATTTTAATAAAGGCATATCTATTTGTACAATTTCTGGCATAGCCTTTAGTTCTGGAACTTCAGGATTGATTTTTTCTACAATTTCTTTTGGTGTTTCTTCTTGTTGTACTTCCTCTTGCATTTCAGACAAAGGAACACCTTGTGATTTTGAAATAAGCACAGGTTCTTCATCAAGAGCTTGTTCCATAAATACTAGTGCAAAAAGAAAAAAAGTAAATACAATAGAACCAATAACACTTGCAACTTTATATACTACCCTTCTACGATAACGACTTTTTTTCTGCTCAAGTGATTCTATAATAAGATTAGGTAATTTTATTTGTGGAAAATGAGAACGTAATGTTAAGGGAATATTACTTACCATATTTGCCATAATATACTCCTTATTGTGCTGTTTTTGTTGCAACGCTAACATTTTTCACACCAGCCTCACGGCAAGCATCTAATGTTTGTATAACAATACCACTACGAGCCATAACATCAGCTGCTATAATAACAGTTCCTTCTGGTGATTCTTGCATAAAATTAGTCATCCAAGCTTGTACTGAACGTACATCAATAGTCTTATTATCTAACCAAATAGTATTTTGTGCATCAATACTAACAATAACAGAAGGAGAACGAGATTCTGCAGTTTGTGCCACAGGTCTTTCAACATCAATACCTGATTCTTTTACAAAACTTGCTGTTACCATAAAAAAGATAAGTAAAATAAAAACCATATCAATAAGTGGAGTAAGATTTAAATCTACTTGTTGTGATTGTTTTTTGCGATTTCTTCTCATCGTATCACCAACTATGTATTTTGTTCTATCAAGGTATAAAAATGCAAAACTTTTTGCTCTAATCGAAAAGTCATACGAGAAAGTAATTTTCCAAGCATTACTCCCACAATACTTACTAATAAACCACTTTGTGTTGTTATAAGTGCCTGTGAAATACCTGCTGACATACTTTTTGTATTTCCTACTCCATAATCATAAATTGCTTCAAATGAAGTAATCATTCCACTAACTGTACCAAGTAACCCCAAAAGAGTTGCTAAAGCAGCACAAAGTAAAATTCCATTTCCTGTTCCAACACGTCCAACAAGTTCTTGAGAAAGAGTTTCCCGTAATGCAAAATCTATTGTTTCAATACCTGAACGAAATTGTCTATATTCATGGGCACGAATATTCCACTTTCCAGATGGATTCATATGTTCTAAACCATGAAGAAAAAGGGCATTAAGTTCACGATGTACAAGCCAAACAGTTATACCACGAAAAAGAACAAAACTAAACATAAGTATACTAAGAAATATAATAGGTATCATATAAATACCACCCGCAACAATGCGAGTAAAAATACTATTCCATATTTCCATGTTCATATCCTGTTAATGCAGTTTGCACTAAAAAGCCACTAGCTCTTGCAATGCACATACTTGCTTTTGTATCAAGATATTGCTCTATTACTTCTACACGTCTTGAAATAAAGAAATGTAAGAACATCAAAGGAATCGCCACCATAAGCCCTAATTCTGTTGTAACCAATGCAATGGAAATACCACCAGATAACATTTTAGGGTCACTATTTCCATATAATGTAATAACATCAAAAGTAGAAATCATACCTGTTACTGTACCAAGTAAACCAAGTAAAGGAGCAACAGCAGCACATACAGCAACAAAAGTCATACCTTTTCCTAAAGGATTAACAAAAACATTCATTGCTTCTTCATACGTTTTTTCAAGGCTTACAATACTATTATTCCAGTGAGTTAGCATATATTCTAAAAAAGCATAAGGCATAATTTTTTCTGCTTTATGATTTTCTAAAAGAAGTTTAGCTTCTTCAAATTTTCCTTGCCCAATGGTTTCATAAAATTTTTCAAAAACTTCCTTTGAGCCTAAGTTTATTCTAAATAAACAATAAAGACGCCAAATTCCAAAAATTCCAGCAAATACTCCACAAAGAATAATCGGCCATACTAAAGATCCACCCTCAACAATATGAGTAAAAAAGTTTCTTTCTTCTTTTGGAGTAGCAAACATAGCTCCTTTTGAAAGATCAGCAACTAAAAAAGTATTCTTTCCTGCAAAAAATTCTGATAATTTTTTTTGATCATTTGTATCAGCCATTGCAGGAGCTACCATTAATTTTTGTCTATCATCACTTGGACGTAAAAATTGCATATTTCCTGTTTCATCATTGGCTACGGCAAAAAAGCCCCCTGCATATAAAATAGTAGCAGGTTTAGCAAGTCCATCACTTGAATATATTGTACCTTCTTCTTTTGTTATTTTGCCATTTTGACGTATTTCTGCTAATAACATAGCAAGTAAACTATCAATTTGCCCAAACGTAGGAAAATTTTTTTCAGAACTTGTTTTTTGCAATACTTCATGGTCAATAAAAGGCAAATTCCCATAAGGAGCAAAAATTAACCGTTCTTTTAAAAGATTAGCATTTATTTTTACAGCCCCTTCTAAAGCTTTTCTACTACTTTTTTGATGAGAAAATTCTGTTTCCAAACTATTAATAAGTAACGTTTGTTCTTCAAATTCTTTTTGTAATTGACTAAGATTAGCTTCTAATTCTTGTTTTTGTTTTTTTATTTTTTCATATTCTTTCAAAAATGCTTCTTTATTTTGTGCTAATTCCTGTATACTTTCTTGAGTTTCTTTATTAATTACTGATTGCAATATATCTATTTCATATTGCATTTTTTCCAATTTATTCATTGTATTAATATTTTTCGGTTCATCAGCTTTTACAGACAAAGCCCCCATAAAAACAAACACCATTATACAAAATAAAATAAAAATTCTATTATTGTTCATTTTTTATATTTCCTATTGGTAATGCAAGTAATTGATAAAATTGTTTATTTGCTATTGCTGTTTGCAAAGCTAAAATATAGCGATGTTCTTCTTCTGTTGTTGGCTCAAAAATTTGTTTTTCTTGATTCCAAATACCAGATTTTTTATTATCTAATGTTAAAGCATACATAGCCATTCTTCCAATACGCATAATATTAAGATCTGTTTCTATTTCTCCTAATTTTGCACTATGAAATTCATTTTTGATTTCAACTCCATAAGCAGCTTCAACAGATAATGCTTCTGCAAAACGTCTAAATTTTTCTCCAATAGATAATTCTGGGGAATCTAATGTATCACGCAAAAATACAAGTCTATCTTGTCTTTCTTTTTCTAAAAAAGGTTTATCATTTGCAATAATATTTTGTAATTCTTCAAAATAATTATGCATTACATTTTCAAGTTGTAATTCAATAACAGCATATTCACTATTTATTTTTTGTAATTCATCAATTTTTCTTTGATTACTTGCAACATAATGCGAATATTTATTATTTTGCAATGTAAGCCATTGAATTTCAATTTTCATTCTTCGCATTTCATCAAGTAATTTATCTTGTTCTTCATGCCATTTTTGAACACTTGAACCCACATTGGCATCTTTTTTTATGGTTTGATTTAGTTTTTGCTCTAATTCTTTTATTTGTGTTGCTGCATAAAGCTTTTCTTTTACAGAAAAAAAGACCAAAGAAAAACCTAAAAGCATTACTATACTCTGCAAAATACGTTTTTTCATAATTACCTCATTATTAATATATTGGCTCTATTTCATGTTGCATATTTGATGAATAAAGCAAACGTTTCATATAATCTGATTGTGGGTTTTTAAAAATATCTTTTGTCATGCCTTGCTCTACACATTCTCCTTGTTTTAAAACAAGTATCTTTTGACAAAAACCTTTTACTAAGCGTAAATCATGGCTTATATACACAAAAGACATTGCATATTTTTTTTGTAATTCTTTTAATAATTCCAATAATTGAAATTGTAATGTTCTATCAAGGGACGATGTTGGTTCATCTAAAATAAGCACTTCTGGTTGTAAAATAATTGCTCTGGCAATAGCTACTCGTTGTCGCTCTCCACCTGATAACTCATGAGAAAAACGTAGTGCATACTCTTTTGATAATCCTACATCTTCCAAGCAAGCATAAATTTTTTGCATTAATACTTGCTTTGAAATATTTTCGTGTGCCAATACCCCTTCTTTTATGCAATCGTAAATTGTCATACGCGGATTAAGTGATAAATATGGGTCTTGAAAAACGACTTGTAATTTTTTTCTTAATGGTTGCATTTGCTTATGTGATAAATTTTCAATAGATTGCCCATTTAATATTATTGACCCTTTAGAACTCAAAAGACGCAAGACAGCAAGAGCAATACTTGATTTACCAGAACCACTTTCCCCTACAAGTCCTAAACATTCACCTTTTAACAATGTAAAATCAATATTTTTAACAGCATGAAAAACAGGTGGAGCCTTAAATAAAGACTTTTTAGGACGAACAAATTCAATATTAAGATTTTTTACAGATAAAATAGGTTCAGAAATTTTTTCTTGAATAGGAGCATAATCAGTATCTTCTGTTGCCAAAAGCTTTTGCGTATACCAATGTTTTGGATTAATAAATAATTCTTTAGAACTTTCTACAATATTTCCCTTTTGCATAACGTGTACAACATCAGCAAAATCCTGCACCATACGCAAATCATGGCTTATTAATAACAAACCCATATCAAATTCTTGTTGTAATGATTGTAATAATTCTAAAATCGCTACTTGAATATTGGCATCTAATGCTGTTGTTGGCTCATCAGCAATAAGTAATTTAGGTTTATTAGCAATAGCAAGAGCTAACATAACTCTTTGTCTTTGTCCTCCAGAAAGCTGATGAGGAAAAGATAAAACACGCTCTTTTGCATTATCAATTTGCACTAAATCAAAAAGTTCTAATACACGCTTTTCTCTTTCTTTTTTATTCATACTAGAATGAATAAAAAGAACTTCTTCTACTTGTTTTCCTACTGGCTGTAATGGATTTAAACCTGCTAAGGAATCTTGAAAAACCATTGCAATATCTTTACCTCGAAAATGCAAAAACTCCTTTTCTGTTAACTGCGTTAATTCATGGTCTTCTAAAAAAATAGAACCAGAACTAATATGTACACCATAGGGTAATAAATGCATAAGAGAACGTGCTGTAAGACTTTTTCCTGCACCACTTTCTCCCACAAGAGCATGGCATTGCCCTTTTTGAATAGAAAAGGACACCCCATGAACAACTTCACGCTGTGCAATTTTATTATTTTTTTGCTTTTCTCCTAATTGGAAGGAAATACATAAATCTTTAACTGAAAGTAAATCCATTTTTTTAATCCTCATTACTTTCTTGTACTACATCTTGAGCAAAAAACACACGAGGGTCAAAAGCATCACGCACTCCCTCCCCTATTAATACAAGACAACTAAGCATAGAACCAAGCGTAATAAATCCTGTAATTCCTATCCATGGTGCAAAAAGATTATTTTTTCCTTGTGCAATAAGCTCTCCCAATGAAGGATAACTAGGAGGTAAGCCAAACCCTAAAAAATCTAATGAAGTTAATGTTACAATAGACGCATTAATTTGAAATGGCATTACAGCAATTAATGCAACAGTCGCATTGGGTAAAATATGATGTAATAATATTTGTTTATCAGAAACACCTAAAGCTCGTGCAGCACGAACATAATCCATATTACGAACTTTTAAACTCTCTGCCCGCACAACACCAACAAAACGCATCCAACTAAAAAGAAGCATTATACCAAGCAACACCCAAAAATTAATAATTAAAATACTTGAAATAATGATGATAAGATAAAGAACAGGAATACCACTCCATATTTCCATGAAACGCTGAAAATAAAGATCAAGCTTTCCTCCATAATATCCTTGCAATAAACCTGCAATAATCCCAACTACACTACTTATAACACAAAGGCATAATCCAAAAAGAACAGATAAACGGAAACCATATAAAATTCTTGCTAAAATATCACGTCCATGATCATCAGTACCAAGCCAATTTTCTAAACTAGGACGAGAAGGAAAAACCATTTCTCCATTCCGAACAATGGTATCATAGGAATAACGTATAGGAGTCCAAATTGCCCACCCTTTTTTTTCTATTTGTTCTTGAATAAAAGGGTCATGAAAATCAACTAATAAAGGTAAATCCCCTCCTAGATCTGTTTCCACTATATTTTGAATTAATGGAAAAAGTAAACGACTTTGATTTTCTTCCTTAATATAAATAATAAGGGGTTTATCATTTGCTATTAATTCAGAACAAAGACTTAATACAAAAAAACTTCCAAAAATAAGCAAAGCCACAAAAGCTGGTTTATTTTTTTTAAATGTTTGCCAACGTCTTTTTAATAGTGGACTCATACTTTTCCCCTTGCAGTGAAATCAATACGCGGGTCAACTTTCATCATTGTTATATCCCCAAGAATAGAAGTAACAAGCCCTATTAACGTAAAAATATATAACGTTGAAAACATAACGGGATAATCTCGTTGCATAGCAGCTTCAAACCCTAATAAGCCTAAGCCATTAATAGAAAAAATTGTTTCAATTAATAAAGATCCAGCAAAAAACATACGCACAAAAGTACCGGGTAAACCAGAAATAACAATTAGCATTGCATTACGAAAAACATGTTTATATAAAACAGCTTTTTCTGTTAAACCTTTAGCTTTTGCAGTATCAACATATTGTTTTGTTAATTCATCTAAAAAAGAATTTTTTGTAATTAAACTTAATCCTGCAAAACCACCAATAGAAAGAGAAATTAAAGGCAATACAAGATGATGAAAATAATCAAGAAGTTGCTCTACAAAACTTAACTTTTCGTAATCAAGAGAATGTAAACCGCGTAAAGGAAAAATTTGCCAATATGAGCCACCAGCAAAAAAAATCACCAATAATACAGCAAATAAAAAACCAGGAATAGAACTACAAATAACGACACAAAGCCCAGAACTTACATCAAAAAAAGAACCACGTCGAATAGCACGAGCAATTCCCAATGGTATAGAAACAAAATAAATAATAAGGGTACTCCAAAGCCCTAAACTTATAGAAACAGGTAATGCTGCAACTAACAAATCAATAACAGAAGAAGCTTTAAAAAGACTATTACCAAAATCAAAGCACACATAATTCCACAACATTTCAACATATCTTTCTAAAATAGGTTTGTCAAAACCATACATTTTTTTTACAGCGTTCAATGTTGCTTCACTAAGTCCTCTCCCTCCAGCATAGTTTCCTATATCTTCCTGATTTGATGGTACAAAATCTCCAGTAGAGCTTCCTACACGCTCCATAAAACTAGTACCATTGCCTTCTAAATTTGCAATAAATTGTTCCACAGGACCACCAGGAGCAATTTGTATTACAAAAAAGTTTATGGTTAATATCCCAAGCAATGTTGGAATAATAAGTAATAATCTTCGTAAGGTATAATGTAACATTATTTTACCCCAGTCTTACTTTTATTCCCATCACTTGCATACCAAGCCATAAGGTCAATGCCATATTGTAGGCCCTTAGAAGGTGGACAAATTTTATTTTGCCACCAAGCAAAACGCATATTAGGACTATACCAACCATAAATAAAATATGAACCATGTTGAATTAATCTATCAAGAACAGCAACGTATGTTTTCCATTCTTTTTCTGTTGGTGCTGCAATAAGTTTTTCAATAATATCATCAATAACTTTATCTTGAATACCTGCTAAATTTCTTGTTCCTGGAATATTTGCTGCCTTACTTCCCCAAAATTGTCTTTGCTCATTACCAGGAGATTGAGATTGTGGAACCATAGCATAAACAAGGTCAAAATCATACGCACGAATACGACCAATATATTGAGTTTGATCTATAAGTTGAATATCTAATTTTATACCAAGACGTTGTAAATTCTTTTGAAAAGGAACATAAACACGTTGTAATTGTTGAGAACTTAAAATCATAGTAAGCTGTAATTGCTTACCTTGCTTATTTTGCATAACACCATTTTTTAATGTCCAGCCAGCTTCTTCTAATAAGGCTAAAGCCTTACGCAACCCTTCTGCATTTCTTCCACTACCATCAGTTTTAAAATTTGTTGGCAATGCTTCCCAAATACTGGGATCTAATTCATGGGCATATTCTGCCAAAACTTTTTTTTCTTCTTCACTTGGTAATAATGGTGCTGATAAAGGAGAACCTGTAAATACCCCTGTAAAACGTTCATAAGCATTATAAAATAACGCTCTATTTGCCCATTCAAAATCAAAAACATAATTCAATGCTTGCCGTACTTTTTTATCTGCAAGAACTTCATGGCGGGTATTCATAAATAAACCACCCATACCATTATTACGGCGTATTTTTTGTTCTTTTTTAACTATATTTCCATTGCGTACAGCTGGCACATCATAAGCATTTTTCCAATCTTTAATGGTATTTTCCATAAAAAAATCAACAGAACCAGCAAAAAATGCTTCGCGTGCTACTGTAACATCACGATAATAATCTACACTAATAGTATCAAAATTATAATATCCTTGATTAATAGGAAGTTTTTCTCCCCACCAATCTTTTCTACGTTCTAAAACTAAACGTGAACCCATTGTATATTCTTTTACTTTATATGGTCCACTTGCAGGAATAACTTCTGTTAATGGTTCACCTAAATTTTTACCTTTTAACCAATGAGCAGGTAAAACTGGAAGTTGACAAATAATAAGTGGTAATTCTCTATTATGGCTTTCTGCAAAAGTAAAAAGCACTTCATGTGTTCCTTTTGCTTCTACATTTTTAACTTGTGCATAATATGCTCTATAATGTGGACTTGCTTCTTTCATTAATGCATTAAATGTATAAACAACATCATGAGCTGTTACAGGTTTACCATCAGCAAAACGAGCATTTTCATTTAAAACTACAAGCATAAAAGAACGGTCATTGCTAAGAATAAATTCCTTTGCAAGTAAACCTTGCATAAGAAAATCTTCACCTGGTACAGATTGCCCTAATGTTTCATAAGTCAGATGAATATATGCTCCTCGTATTCCACGAGCTGCAAAAGGATTAAAACTATCAAAAGAACCTAAGGCACTCATGCGTAATAACCCACCTTTTGGCACAATAGGCAAAATTCTTTTTTCTATTTTTTGCAAGTCTTCTGTTTCGTCCCAAATACCTAATACTGTATGTTTTGTAACATTATTATGGGGTAATTCATACGCATAAAGAAAAAAAGGAAAAAAAACAAAAACAATACATAACCCAAACGCAAGTAAAGATTTTTTTATTGTCTGTATAAATAACTTTGATAAATAACTATGCATAGCAAAAACACTCCATACTTGCAAAAAATTAGCGTGCATTTCAAAATTAATCTTATTTTATTTTTTTCTTTGGGGGAAATGATTTCGCTTTAGCCGTTGCGACAAAGGAAGCTACGGATAAAGACAGTGTAACCCCCAAGCCCCCTCAATCAGGTAAATTTATTGAAACAAGTTTCAATAAATTTACCTATGTTAGGGTATTAAAAAAAATTATTTGTTTTCGTATATTGAATAATTATACATAATTTAGAAACACACCCTATATAAAAAGTTTTGTAAAGGGGTTTTAGGGGAAGAAACTTTTTCAAAAGTTTTTCCCCTAAAAAATACTTAAATACTCCCTTAATTAAAATGTATATTTCAATCCTAAATAGAATTGACGACCTAAAGAATATGAACCTGCATTAGTACTTGAAGTTGTTGTATTAATAATATTTTTACTATTAAGTAAATTTAATGCTTCAAGCTCAAGAGCAAGAGTTTGGTTTTTATATCTAATCATATCAAGACTTAATTTTAAATCTGCATTAAGCATATTTTCTTGATCATGTTCTGCGTATGCACGATACCAAAGTCCTGTTGTTTTAATTGGATCAAGTTCGATTAAACGTTTTCCACCTTTTTCCCAACGTACTTGTAAAAAGGCTTTTAAACGCTCATCCCAAAAAGTTGCATTATGAGTATAAGCAAGAACCCAAGGAGAGTTAAAGTTACTTGCTGGTAAATTATAACGACTAACTTGTTGACCATTTAAGTAAATAAAATCTGGATCAAATTTACCACCACCCATATTTTCATCAAATGCAGAATTAGTCCAATCAACGGCACTACCTTTTGTTTCTGACCAAGTTGCTGATAATTCTACATTATGTGTTCCATACCCATCTGTTACAAAAGTATGCTCTGCAGAAAGGGTAATACCTTTATATTTTGAACTACCACCATTATTATACATAATATGTGTTAATTTTTCTGAATCTTGATAAGTAGTTGCAGTTAATTGATCTTCATATTCTCTATATGTAAAACCAAGTTTAAATAGAATATCAAATACATTTGCAGAAGCACCAACTGTATACTCATCAGTATATGGATTATCAAGTTTTGCTAAATCATACACAGAAGAAGTTTTTGGAGCTTTTTGAGCTACCCATGGATCTGTTGATGTTTTTCTATTATAACGTTGTAAAGGATTTTGAAAACTTAAAATTTTATCAAGAACTTGTGAACCATAATATCTGTTATAACCACCATAAATATTAAATCGATCGTCATTTAAAATATCATAATTTGCAAAAAGTCGTGGAGCTACATCTGTATTTTCCATCAAATCATCATAACTAACACGAACACCTGGTCTAAAAGTTAAATGTCCCCATTCTATTTCATCTTCTAAAAAGACAGCAATAGAAGAATAATTTAAACTTTTATCCATTGCACTTTGCACATTTTTAAGTGTTGCAAATTGTTCTCCAGCAATAACACCATCAACTATACTACCTTGTGCATTAAGGTCATCTTTGGGAAGCATATAACTTACATAACCACTTTCTTTTGTTTTTGAAACAACATGTTTAAATTCAAAACCAGCTAAAAGGCTATGAATAATTGTATCCCCAATAGGTTCAACATCTAAAACACTTTTCCAAGATAATGTGTCTTGGTTCATTTCATAATCACCAAAACCACCTACTTGGTTATTTTTAGGCTGAGTTGCCCAAATTTCTACTTTACTTTTATTCCAACTATATAAAGCACTATCAGAATCACGACTTACTTCTGTCATACTATACCCAAAGTCATTGCTCCATTTAGCAAAATCAAAGGTATAACGAGTATTTAAAATAAATTGTGTTCCACCACCTTTCATTGAAAATTCGCCACCATCTCTATACGTTGGAGAAACAAATACACCTTCATAAGGAGCATAAATAGCGGTTAACGCAGCATAAAATTTATCATCTGGATTAGTATTAATACGCACTAAGAAATTTTGATTACTACGATGTTCATCAACTTCTTGATTATTCCCTACTAACAATGTTTTAGGAATTAAACTATATTGTTGGGAATAAGAAAGCATAAGACCAAGACTATTTTTATAAATAGGTCCTTCTAAATATACATTACCAGAACCTTTATAAAATTTGGGTTGTACTGGCTTACCTGCTGTTACTCCACTGTTAACATCAGAAAAATCATTTGGAGTATAATGAAATTCTGTAAAACCATGAGTAGTTCCTCTTACAGAAGCACCCCCATGCCAACCATCAAGTGAAGCATCACGCAAAGTTGCATTAACTACACCACCTACAAAATCACCATATTGAGCAGAAATATTTTCTGTATATACTTCCACTGAATCAAATAAATTAGGGTCTACAAAAATACCTTGTGAATCGCCTGTTGGTTTTGAACCAGCTGCGGGATTAGAATCAAAACCTTGTGGATTAAGATTACTATTATTACTTATTCCGTTAATAGTAAAATTGTTTTCATAGTGTTTTGCACCATGAATAGAAATTTTTGGAGGTGTTATTTCTCCACCTGTTGATCCTGTTCGTGAATTAGCGTCAAATTGAATAGAAGATTGACCACGCAATAAATCATTAATACTATTTGTTGAACTTGGAGTCATTTTAATAGTATCAGCATTAAGTTTAATCTCTCCTGCATTTTCTGTTTGACCATAAACATCAACAGGTGCCAAGCGATGAACATTTTTTTCATCATTTTCTTTCTTTTTCAATTCTTCAGCATAAGAAATGCTTGCAGAACCCAAAAAGCCGACCATTACCAAAAAGGTAGCAACATGATTAAATCGCATAGAAATTTTACTCTCTACAAGGTTAAAAATTAATTGGTACAACAAAATTTAATAGAAAATATGATTTTCATATTCATTTATTGCAAACTTTTACAGGCAGTATCAGTATTTTTTACAATACAAATTGGTGCAAAGACAAAAAGTATAATAGCTGCTGGTAATCCGAAAATTGCTATTATAGCAAGTGGTAAAATATTTCTTTTTACAAATGATTGTCTTTGCTTTTGCCATATATATTGCACTAAAAGATATAAAATCATACCAGTTACTGCTCCAAGCCCACTAAATAAAATATTTTCTGTAACACGCCATTCAAAAACTATCCCTGTTGCTTTTGGAGTAAATTGTACAAGTGAAAAAGGAGTTAAAAAAGCAAGTCCGCGTTTTATCCATTCATGCTCTTTTTTTTGTTCTTCACTAATAACGTTTTCATATTGGCGTAAAACATTAAAATTTTTATCAGTTGCTATACTTTGTGTTTTAAATAATTTTGTTCCATCAAGTTTTTTAATATTAATAGAATATGATACAGCAGTGCCTAATATATCCACAGATTGTTCTTGTACATTATAAGAAAAAGGTAATGCTAATGGCTCTGCATTATATCTATTAATATAAAGAGTATCATTTGTTACAATAAGACCATAATAATCTTTTGAAATATCTTCTTGTACTGTTAACGAAATTACTGGCTTTTCAAGGACATAATGCATATTTTTTATCATTGGTTGCCCTTTTACCATTTGCATTTGAAATAATGTATTTGCTGCATCAACAAAAAATAAACCTTCATCAAAAGCCTTAAATGGATCTGGATTATTAGCTGCTGCTTTCCAAGGAAACTTTGCTCCAGCATTTTGTATTGCCGTAGTAAAAAGTTCACTTTTTTGTTTATCCAATTTTCCAGTTTCTGCATTAACAAAATGAACAGCATTTTTTTTCAAAATCATAATATCTTCTGGTAAATCAAAACTTGATGTATCTGGTTGTGATTCTAAAATAATATATAAATGTGGTAAGCCTATTAATGCCTTACGCGGAAACATTTTTAAAACCTGTAAATTTTTTGCATCTTCATAAGTATATGTTTTGCCATCAATAACCAATGGAAAACCTTGCCATTTTGCTACATCTCTAGCAAAAAGAAAAGGCAATAACATTCTTCCTTGTTTTTGATTTAATTCTTTATTTGCCTCTGTTTTCATTGTAAAACCAACAGCATTTTGATCCCAAACAACAAACTCTTTTTTAATTGGACTATACATAGCTTTTGTTTGTTGGTACTCACTTCTTGTTGCTCGTAAATAACTTTGAGGAATAAACCAATAAAGAACAAAAACACCTAAAAAAACTGGTACTAAACGTAAATATAAAATTCTCATTATCTACCCTCCTTTACTCTTAATGCAGATGAAGGAAGTGCAAATAACCAAGGTAAACACATCAAAAAATATCCCCAAAAACTATTATCCATTGGAGCATAACCTTGTTCTGCTGTAAGCAATGTCATATAACCTATTCCAATTCCAGCTAATACGATTTTCCGAATAAAAGAAGGATCAGCAATAACAGAAGCAGTCACACACCATGCAACCATACCAGCTAAAGCCCATGGAATAAGAGTTTTTAGCATTGGAAAAGATAACTCATAAGGAAATCCAAAATGACTATTAATTACCCAAAATAATGTAAAAATAATAAGAAATAAAAGAATTAGTAAACCAATTCCAAATGCAAAAATAACAAAAAATGCAAGGCGATAATCCACTGGAATATGGAAAAATACCCGTAACTTTCTTCCCGTACATTCTGGTAAAAGTTGAAAACAAGCTAACCAAATTCCTGAAAAAATAAATGCCCATTTTAAACTTTGAAAATAAATAATTTCTTTAAGAATAAAACCAGCCCATAAATTAATTGCTCCATGCATGGAACGAACAGCAAGCACAGTCCAATAATAATCACAAAGTGCTGCACAAGAAACAACAAGAGGTAACCACCAAATATATCGTATTTTATACCATTCTTTAATTAATAAAGCTTTTATCATTTTCTTTCCTAATATTTTCCAGTTAATCCAACAAAAACATCTTCAATAGTCATAGGAACTTTTTTTACTTGTCCCCAAAGAACTGGAGATACACTATTCAAAAAGCTTTGAATTTCATATTCACTTTCATTAGTATAAAAACTTATAGCATTAAGAGTTTTTTCTAAATGTAATAGAGGTTGAATATTTTTTATTTTCAAACTTTCATCTGAAATAGGTAAATCATATCGAGTAAATTTTTCAATAAAAGTAGGACGTGGTTCATTGGCAATAATATTACCTCGTTGCAAAACAATAATAGTATCAAGCATATTTTCTAGCTCTGCCACAATATGAGAAGTCAATAAAACAGTAGTATTATTTTTTGCAACAAAATCTCGTAAATAATCTAAAAATAACCGTCTATACCCTACATCTAACCCTAAAGAATAATCATCTAAAATTAATAATTCTGCTTGTTGAGCTAAAATAAGTCCAAGTGTTACTTGTGAATGTTGCCCACAAGAAAGTCGTGTTACACGTCTACTATACGGAACACCCATAAGGTCAATTAAATCATAATATACCTTTCTATTCCAATGAGGATAAAACGCACTATAAAAACGCTCTATTTCTTCAATAGACATAAAATTGTACTGCACAAAACCTTCATGCAATAAACCAATACGCATACGTTCTTTTGGTGCTAATTTATGGCTAGGATACCCAAAAACAGAGCATGAACCAGAATCTGGTTGTAAAAACCCCATTAAAATATTAATTGTTGTACTTTTACCAGCTCCATTTTTTCCTAATAAACCTACAATTTCCCCTTTATGCACTGAAAAATTAATTCCATGTAAAACTTCTGTACTATTATATGTATATCTTAAATCTTTACACTGTATAAGAGGATCCATTTATTTTTTATCCTTTACTTTTACTTTAATACGCCATAATGCTTTTGGTGCATTTAAAAGTTCTTGAATTTCTTTATTAACTTCTTCAACCGTTACTTGCATGAGTTCTTTTTCAAAATCATTATCCCATTGCATATATGGATAATTTTGACTTACTTCTGCATAAAAAAGTCTTGCCCATTTTGCATTATTTGCTCTACTTGTTTTCCATGCTGTAAGCATTGGTAAACGTAAACGGTCTAAATCTTCTTGTTTTACTTCCCAAGAACTTATATTTTTTACATAATTTGTTACTTCTTCCAAATGAGCAATATCTGTTTTTATTGTTACTTGCAGTAAACCAAAGCCATTTTCAGGAATTAAAGCACGATACATTGCAAAAGGACTATATGCTGCTCCCATTTTTTCACGAATTTCTTCACGCAATTTATCACGCAATAAACTTGACGCTAATTGACGCACTACTATTGTTTTACGATCATTAAAATCTTTTATATCTTTATGCCATGCACAAAGTACAACTGCTTGATCCACAACATCTGGTACTTCTAAAAATACATATTTATTTTCTGGAAAAACCAATGGAGCTATATTCTCTTTTGTTTCTTTTATATTCATTTGCTCTTGTCCAAAATAACGCATTACCATTGCATACACTTTATTGGGATCTATATCTCCAGAAACAAGGATTTTAATTGGTTCGTTATAACGATCTTTTAAAACAATATCTTGAATTTCTTTTAATGTTACATTCGCAATTTCAGGAAAAACTATACTTTGATATCTTCTTGCATCACCAAAGAAAAAGCTTGCTCCTTTTGTTTTAGTTGCACCATCTACACTATTATTTTGAATAAATGTTTGCTTTTTAACTATATTTTTAGCACGAATAAGGGCATTTTCTGTTGGTACTGGATTATAGAATTGTGTCCAAACAGCTTGCAATAAACTTTCAAAAGAAGAACTATCTCCTTCAATACTTATGCTACGCTCATTTAAACCATAACTTTCTTGTACATAGCCTCCCCATTTTTCAGCTAATGTACTTGTATCGTCTAAAGAAAGTTTACCTAAGCCACTACCACGCATAATCATATTACTAAATTGTGCTAAATTAATTTGTTTATTATCTAAGCCTGCATAGCCTTTTCCAAACAAAAGAGTAAATTGCACTTTATTTGGTGTAAAAGGTAAAGGAAAAGCATGAAATTCTACTTTATTAGGTAAGATAGCTTTATATGTTTTTAAGGTATGTTCTTTTACTTTTGCAATTTCCTTAACAGTTAATTTCTCTAATTTTTTTTCATCAACTTTTTTAGGGAGTTCTAAATAAGGAAAATCTGCTTGTTTAACTCCCTTATACGGACTTAATTGAGCTTTTTGAACTTTTTCCCATTCTGCTTTAACTGCACTTTCTTGTATTTTTTGTGCTGAACTTACAATCACACTTATATCAGATGTTAATAAGGTTTTCTTTGCTATTTCATTAACTTCTTTTAATGTAATTTCTTTTATAAACTTTTCAATTAATGCACTATCATAATCTAATGCTGTATATACACGGTCAGCATTCAATGTTACAACAAAATGATCTGCAATTTGATGATTTTCAAGATTTGGATATTGTTGTTTAAAACGCTTTATGGAATTTTGCATAAAAATATGCCCTTGTTTTAACTCCTCTGCTGTTAAACCATATTCTCCCATACGTTTTATTTCTTCTCCACCAGCAACAATGGCATTTTTCCAATCATCTTGGCTCGTTGTTGCAGTAAAAAAACATAAAGGCAATAGTCCAAAAGAACGTGCATTCATAAAGCGAACACCACTCCATAAATGCGGATTTTCTTGAGTTATAATTTGAAAACGACGTTGAAGTGCATATTCAATAAGAGAATTTATATATAATTCTTTTTGATAATTTACAGAATCTCTTTTATGCAAACGTGAAAAATGTAACATTATACTTACATTTGTTCCCTCAATAGGTCTTTTTTCTACTAAAAAGCGTAAACCTTGATTTTTTGGATCTCCCCAAGGACTAACAACGGTTTTTTCATTATTTTCTTTTATACTGCCAAAAACATTCTCAATCATTGGTTCTAGTTGCTTTTTATTTATATCACCTACAACAACTAAAACCATTCTGTCTGGTGTATACCATTTTGTATAAAAATTTCTAAGTTTTTGAGCTGTTACTGCTTTTAATGTTTCATCTGTTCCAATAACAGGATTACTAAATTTTGTTTGTGGGTAAAGAAATTCTTGTCTTTTTAATCTATTAACAGCTTCTTCACTATCCCTATCCTTTTTTTCTGACATAATAACGCCAAATTCTTCTTGAACTTCTTTTTCCTCAAATAAAAGTCCATCAGCAAAATCACGCAATACAACTAAAGCATCATTACATGATTCTTTAGTATTTGTTGCAATATTTAATTTATATACTGTTTCCATCAAAGAAGTATGAGCATTTGTATCACCACCAAAACTCATGCCATTTTTTTGAAAAAAAGGAATTAATGAACCTGCTGGAAAATTCTTTGAACCATTAAAAGCCATGTGTTCCACATAGTGAGCATACCCAAGTTCTTCTTGTGTTTCCATTAAAGAACCTGCTTGCACCACCAAATACAAAGAAACACGAGTTTGCGATTGTTTATGAGGGATTAATGCATAACGAAAACCATTTTTTAATGTTCCATATTGTATATTTTTATCATAAGGTAAATCACTATCTACAAAAGCCCATTTACCATCATACCAAAAAGCTTCTGATGAAAAACCCTTTGGAAGATTTTTTATATTTTCATTACTAGCTTGTGATGCAAAAACATCATTTGTAGAAATAAACAAGGAAAAAACTAAAACAAAACATTTTATACTATAAAAAAATAATTTAAAAGCCATATAATCCAACTAAACCTTTATA
>JAHHTE010000229.1 GCA_020024815.1 Mailhella sp. | reverse complement strand
ATTAAAAGATAAAGATTTAGAAAAATATAATTTAAAAATATTAATAAATAAAAAAGCGTCGCTATAACGACGCTTTTTTATTTATTTTAAATTAACTTCTCGCATTCTAGTTGAATCCCCAATTTCCACAGGTTTTTTATTATGAAAAAGGGTTATTGCTGAACCATTTGCTATTTTAAATTTTAAACTTTTCTTAAAAATAAATTCACGTTGTGTGCCTCTTTTTAAAGTAAAATGGCTAGATTTTCCATCTTGTACATATTGCATCCAACAATCTTGTTTAGCATACATAACAGCTTGTTGTTCACCCTCTCTAGGTTTAGACACAATATCCCAATTTATTACTTTTGCTGATGGATATTTTTTTATTAAAGCAACAGAATCAAGCTCTGTTTCTTGCTTTTCTTCTTGTTTTTCTACTTTCTTATCCACTTGTGTATCATCTTTTTTATCTTCTTTCTTTTCGTCTTTTACATCAGCTAATGTATCATTTTCAAACTTTTGTTGCACAAGATTTTCTTGTTCATCTTGAACTTCTTGTTTTTTTGTATCTTGTTGATCTACTTTTTCAATTTCATTATCTTCTGTAACTTTTTCTTCAACAAGAACTTCTTGTTCTTTTGTATCTTCTTTATTAATAATTTCTTCTTGTTCTTCTATTGTAGGTTCTATTGTAATAGTTTCTTGTTGTACTAAATAATCTTTTGTTTCTTCATGGGTAAAATAAAAATATGCACCACCACCAATTACAGCTAAAATAATAAGTTGCAATGCAAGTTTTTTTCCACGTGGTTTAGTGGATTCAGGTTGAGTTTCTGCTCTTTGTGTTTCAAGACTTTTAGGTGGTTCATTTTGTTCTGTAAAATCTTCAGTTTGAGCAATTAAATCTTGATATTCTTCATAGGTAAAACCTAGATATAAAACATAACATTTTAAAAAGTTTTTATAATATGTTTCATATCCTATTAAACTCAAATCTCCTTCTTCAATAGAAGCAAGACTTTTTAAAGGAATTTTAATTACATTAGAAATATCTTCTAATGTTAAATTTTTACTTTCACGTCTACTTTTAATCAAAGCACCAAGTTCTTTTAAATTCATTTTACCCTACTTTAGCGTATATTAACAACAGCTTTTTTTTCTAAAGATTTAATGTATTGTTCTACTTTGCTACCAGCTTTTTGCATTCTAAGTCCTTCTTGAATTCGCTGAAGAAGCTTTGGATCCATAACTTCGGCTAAATTTTCACTTGAATTTGCTTTATCTAACACCTTTACTTGTGCATATTGTCCATCTAAATCAAAAACTTTAGAAACTTCACCTTTATTTAAAGAAGCAATAGCTCCTTGTATAGCTGGTGCTAAATCAGAAATCATCATTTCGCCAAAAACACCACCTTCATTTGCATAAGGACCAACAGATATTTTTTTTGCAACTTTAATAAAATCATCTGTATCTTCAATAAGTTCCATAGCATATTTATCCATATCAGAACTATCTTTATAAACAATTAAAGCAACATTAGCTTTTCCTAAAATTTTTCCCCCATGTGAAAGATAATAATCAAGAATTTCATCATTTGTTACAATAATTTTACGAAGAACATTTCTATTGATAAGACTTTGCGTTAAAATACTTTTTTTAATTTTCTCTCTATATAAATTTTCCGTATAACCTTTTTTTGCTAATTCAGCAAAAAACTTTTCTTTTGTAACTCCAGAACTTTTAATAGTTGCTTCAATCTCATTTGTTATTTCATTATCAGAAACTTTTAATCCTTGTGATTTTGCCTCTTGTATTAAAATAGTTTCTTTAATCAAATCATTAAGAATACTTTGACGAAAACTTTCAAGTTCACTTGGTTTCATTTTTTTTATATCAATTTTTTGTGCAAGGGCAGCAATATTACAATTTTTTTCAAGATAGTTGGAAGAAATCATATCCCCATTTACAGTTGCAACAATAGAAGCACGAGGACTTGCATACGAAAAATTAGGAGTAACACCTAATAACCCCAAAGCAATAATTAATGTTACAATACGCAAAGTTCAACTCCTTAAAAGTATTTAAAAAC
>JAHHTE010000228.1 GCA_020024815.1 Mailhella sp. | reverse complement strand
GTTTCTCTATTATTAGTCATCATTTTAATACGTTAATAAAATAAAACACAGTTATTTTTTCTAATGTCATTTTCTCAATAAATTAAAAAGTTTTGAGGGAAGAGTTTGAGAGGGGAACTTTTTTAAAAGTTCCCCTCTCAAAAAATTATTTTAAAATATCCTTTAATATAATATCATTTTCTATCAGTATAGAATAAATTGAAATACATTATAAAATGCATTGCTTTATTTTATAAAAAAATTACAATGCATTAATCTTACCTGAGGTGAATTATCATGCGTAGTGATATTATGAAAAAAGGAAAAGAAAGATCTGCACATAGATCTTTGCTTGCAGCTCTTGGACTTACGAGAAAAGAAATTGAACGTCCTCTTATTGGTGTAGTTAATGCAGCTAATGAAATAGTACCGGGACATATTCATTTAAATAAAATTGCAGAAGCAGTAAAAGCAGGCGTTCGTTCTGCTGGTGGTACTCCTATTGAATTTCCAGCTATTGCAGTATGTGATGGTATTGCAATGAACCATGAAGGAATGCGTTATTCTTTACCTTCAAGAGAACTTATTGCTGATTCTATTGAAATTATGGCAATGGCACATCCATTTGATGGATTAGTACTTATTCCAAACTGTGATAAATGCGTACCTGGTATGCTTATGGCAGCATTACGTTTAAATATTCCTGCTATTTTAGTTTCAGGTGGACCAATGATGGCAGGACCCAATGCAACTGACCTCAATAGTGTTTTTGAAGCTGTTGGAAAATATAAAACAGGTAATTTAACAGAAATAGAACTTGCAAAAGTTGAAGAAAGTGCCTGTCCTGGCTGTGGATCCTGTTCTGGTATGTTTACAGCAAATACCATGAACTGTTTATCAGAAGCCATTGGTTTAGCTCTTCCTGGTAATGGAACAATCCCAGCTGTTTCTTCTGCTAGAATTAGATTAGCAAAAGAAGCAGGTGAACAAATCATGGAACTTGTAGAAAAAAATATTTGCCCTCGTGATATTGTAACCGAAAAATCTGTGCATAATGCTGTTGCAATTGATATGGCATTAGGTGGTAGTACAAATACAGTTCTTCACTTGCCTGCTGTTTTTTCCGAAGCAGAGCTTTCTCTTACTTTAGACATTTTTGATAAAGTAAGTCGTGTAACTCCAAATCTTTGCAAACTTTCACCAGCTGGAAAACACCATATTGTTGAAGATTTACATAGAGCTGGTGGCGTTCCTGCTGTTATTAGCGAACTTATTAAAAAAGATCTTGTGCATGGCGATGTAATTACTGTTACAGGTAAAACATTAAAACAAAACATTGAAGAAAATAATATCCATGTCTTAGATCATGAAGTAATTCATGCTATTGATAACCCATATTCTACTGAAGGTGGTATCGCTATCTTACATGGTAATATTGCACCACTTGGTGGCGTTGTAAAACAAAGTGCTGTTGCAAAAGAAATGCATTCACGTGAAGCAACTGCAAAAGTTTTCGACAGAGAAGAAGACGCAATGAGTGCTATTTTAGAAGGTAAAATTCAAAAAGGCGATTGCGTTGTTATCCGCTTTGAAGGACCAAAAGGCGGACCTGGTATGCGTGAAATGCTTGGACCTACTTCTGCCATTGCAGGTATGGGCTTAGATAAAGATGTTATGCTTATTACTGATGGTCGTTTCAGTGGTGCAACTCGTGGTGCTGCGATTGGACACATTTCTCCAGAAGCTGCCGAAGGTGGACCTATTAGACTGATTCAAAATGGAGATAAAATTAAAGTTGATATTCCAACTCGTACTCTTCAACTTCTTGTTAGTGATGAAGAACTTGAAAAAAGAGCAAAAACCTATCAAGCACCTGCTCCAAAGGCAAAAACTCCTGTTCTAAAAAGATATGCAAAACAAGTAACATCAGCTGCAACAGGTGCAATTTTTACAAAAGATTAAATAATATTCTTATAAAATAAAGGGAGAACTTTTGCAAAATTTCTCCCTATACTTCCTTTTTTTAAAACTTCGAATTAAAATCTCTTTATTTAAAATAAAGGGATTTTTTTCTATATTAATTTAAATAACAAAACACATTTTGTACGCAAAATGTGCTTTATATTAAAA
>JAHHTE010000227.1 GCA_020024815.1 Mailhella sp. | reverse complement strand
ATAATAATGATCATTATCTAACCATAATTCTTTTTTTACTAAAGAACTAATAATTTCATGAACTTCTATATTTTCCACATGAAATTTTTGACATAAATTTCTATAAATTCCAAAAACAGCATTTTCTTTTTCAACATTTGGGTGTCCCAAAAGTAAATTTATATGTACTTTACCAACTTGAGATATTATTGCAAAAACATCATAAATATATTGATAAAGATATTCTAAACTAACAATATCTTTTTTATACCTATGAGCATCATTGGTACTAAATTCTGTAATAATTACATCATACTTTTCTAAAATTTTATAATATTCTAATGCAAATGCAACATAAGAAATAATAGTCCCACCAATAGCAAAAAGATCCACTTGATGAGGATATTCTATGGCTTTATATGTTGCAAAATACCCTGATTTTATAACAGAATTAGAAGTTCCAATAACAGCAATTTTCATGCACTATACCATTATTATAACGCTTGACCCAAAACAAAAATACTTCCATTTGGAGCATTTTCAAAAACTTTTGAACCATAAACTAAAAAACTTTTTTCTATTTTCATACTTGGCCACAAGCCAAAATCTGCCTTTAATGCTTTTAATAATGCTATGGCTGTTGGTGTAATAGTTTCCCCTTTTCCAGTAAATGCACATACAGGAACATTTTCTAATAATTGTAAAACAGCAGGAGCAGGACTTGGAATAACCCCATGTGCACATTGTATTATACCATCAGCAAGAGGTAATGCTCCACAAATAAAATTTTCAATTTGCAATTTATCAAACAATGCACAAACAACACAAATATCTAAAATACTATCCAATGCTCCAACTTCATGGAAACATACTTCGTCCATTTTTTTACCATGAACTATTGCTTCTGCTTTTGCTAATAAATTAAATGTATCTTTTGCATATTGTTTTGCTTTTTCTGTAAGAGAACTTTTTTCTATAATACTTTGAATTTCTGCATTTGTTCTATGGCAATACTCATGTGGTAAATTTACAACAGCACTCATGCCTTGTATTCCATACACAAAACGAGGAGTAATTTTTACTACATTATCAAGTACTTCTAATCCAACACTTTTTACTATATAATTTAATTCTTCATCTGTTATTTGCAAAAGACTTGCTAAACCACACAAAAGCATATCTCCAGATAAGCCCGATTGTGGACGTATACAAAGAGTTTTTACTCCATATAAATCTTGCTTATACTTATGGTCTCTATGCATTTTATCATTTTCATGGTGATGATGAAAATGTGCAGTATGTTCTTTATCTATTTGTATTGTATTATGAATTGTATTTTTCATTAGTATTTTCTTATATTTTAAAACATATTTATAATTCTTGCTGCTGCTTGTGCTGCCCCAAAACCATTATCAATATTAAAAACAGAAATTCCAGAAGCACAACTTATAAGCATAGAAGATAATGCACTTTCTCCGTTTTTTGCCATACCATAACCAACAGAAGTTGGTACAGCTAAAAGAGGCTTTTCAATAAGTCCACCTAAAACAGATACTAATGCAGCATCTAAGCCAGCAACTACAATAACTATATCAAATTCTTGAATTTGTGGTAATATTTTTTGAATACGCCAAAGCCCTGCAACACCACAATCTTCAAATACTTGATACATAATACCAAGATACTCTAATGTCTTTCCAGCTTCCCATGCTACTTTTGCATCACAACTCCCAGCAGAAACAATGGCAACTTTCTTATTTGCCCTATGCATAGCTAAAGGATAAGCAAAAGCTGTTTGTGATAATGCATGATAAGAAATATTTTCTTGAACTTCCATTGGAAATGAATAAAAAATTTCAGATTCTAATCGTGTAAAAAGAACACTTTTTTGCGTTTTTCTATTAAATTCCTGCAAAAGAGATAAAATAATTTTTTTATCTTTTCCCTCACAAAAAACAGCTTCAGGCAAACCTATACGTTCTTTTCGCTGATAATCAAATTGAACATGTTCAATATTTTCATTATTCGTTTTTTCCATATCCATTAGTATACATTTTTTTCATAAAAAAAACAAAATTAAGAGTTAAAATATTTTTTTATTTTTGAGAGGAGAACTTTTGAAAAAGTTCCCCTCTCAAACTCTCTCCTCAAAAC
>JAHHTE010000226.1 GCA_020024815.1 Mailhella sp. | reverse complement strand
TTATTATTCCATTTACTCATTAACTTTTTATACCCATTTATTTAAATAAAATAACTATGAAATATTTTTTTATTTGTTTATGTTTCTTTTTACAAGCTTGTTCTACATTAAAAGTTCCTAGTACATTCCAATATAAAGAAATAACAACTTCTACTTATACTCTTGCTAGTTGGCAAAAACTTACTAATTCCTATTCACCTATTCGAATTTATGTGGAAGGTGATGGATATGCTTTTGACCAAAACGGTAAAGCAACAAACGACCCTACCCCCATTAGTACTATTGTGCGAGAATTAGCTTTTAATGACTATAATCCTAATGTAATATATCTTGCACGACCATGCCAATTTATTCAAAATGCATTATGCACAAAAGATTGTTGGAGTATAGGAAGATTTTCGCAAAATGCTATACAAGCTCTTTATGAAGCAAGCAAAAAAATAGCAAAACAACAAGAAATTATTTTTATAGGTTATTCTGGTGGAGCATTACTCACAGGACTTGTTATTCAAGAATATAAAGATTTAAACGTAATAAAATGGATAACTCTTGCTGGACTATTAGATCATAAGGCTTGGTCTGATTATCTCCATTTGTACCCATTAACAAAATCTCTTAATTTAAATTCATTACCAACAATAAACCAAATTCATTTTATAGGTGAAAAAGATAAGGTTATTCCTTTAAATTTACAAAGAAAAATCACAAAAAATAAAAATCTATATATAATAAAGAACGCAACACATAATAAAAACTTAGAACAAATTTTTCCTCTTATTTATCAAGAATAGCATTAACTATCTCATAAAATGAAACTTCTTTTAATATGTTATATATAACAAATTATAAAATAATACAGCATAGTAAATTATAATATGTTATATAAAGTACTAACGTTTCCTTCGGTCAAATTTTGGATATTTAGCATACATATTTCTTTTTTCTTTATACATCAATTGATCAGCTTCTACAATTAATAAATCTAATTCGTTATGTTCAAATTTATCTTTCCATACTACACCTAATGCTAAATACACATTTTTATTTTCCATATCATTTTGTAATTTTTGAACATTACTATCAAAATATTCTTTTGTTTGTCCCAAACTCATTACTAAAAATTCATCACCACCAACTCTAAATACAAATTCTTTTCCAAAATAAAAAATTAAAAGCTGATATGCATTATTAAGTAATTGATCTCCAGCAAAATGACCATGGGTATCAGTGGCAAGTTTTAAACCCATAATATCAGCATAAATAATACCAATACTTGAATTTTTATCATAATGCTGCATAAAATACGTTAATGCATGTCTATTTTTTGCTCCTGTTAATTGATCATAATAACTAAGTTTTTCTAACTGTCTAACTAAATCCCTTCGCGTTATTAAAGAAACAATAAATTTTGATAATAAATTTAATACATTATAAATATGTTTTATTAATTTTTTAGGTGGATTATCAATTCCAAAAAATCCTATTATTTTATTCTGATAAATTAATGGAGCAACAACTAAACTATGTATACCTTGAGGTTCTAACACTGCATACATATTAGGATCTTTTAATTTAATATCTTCTAATCTAACTATTATAACTAATCTATTTTTTTTAAACTGCTCATACCACATTTCTACATCAGGATGTGTTAATTGCTGTAAATTATCTTTTTGTGGAACAATTCCTGCTGCTACCCACTCATACGTATTTTTACAATAATCATCAAACTGTTCAAAAATATACGCCCTCTCACCTTGTAAGGCTTTTCCAAAATATTCTATAATAATTTCTATTGATTTTTCAGGATCTTGTTCTGATAACGCATAACTAAGAGCATTATTAACTAATGCCTCATTATTTTTCATTGTTTCAAGTGTTTCATTTTGCTTTTGCTGTTTTGTTATATCAAAAGCTAATTCCATACGATAACGTTTATCCCCATCTTCTATTATCGTATCTTTTAATTCATAAATTACATCAAATAATGGATTATAATACTGCCATTCATAAAAACAATTTGCTTTTATTTTATCATTAGTACACATACGGCATGGCGTATTTGATTTTTGTAATACCTCATAACAACAATATTTTTTTATATCCTCTAATGAAGATATCCCCGTGAGTTCTCTACATTTTTTATTCATGTAAATTAATTGATATGTATCAATATCTGCTACATATACCAACTCATTAAAATTTTCATAGATCTCCCAAATTTTAGAAACCACACAAGACCCCCTAAAAATTTTATAAAATATATTATAA
>JAHHTE010000225.1 GCA_020024815.1 Mailhella sp. | reverse complement strand
ATAAGGCAATGGTATAAGCTACTTTAGTAGCAGCTAGTGAATATAATGCAATTGGCGAATACATTCAAAGCGTCTTGAGACGCAAGCTAGTAATATGCCCTTATAGGGCTGGTGAAAACCACCCGCTTAGCGGGTGGTCTTTATTGAGGATTTTTATATTAATACAAGATAAAATAATAAGTTTTTAGCATTCCATAAGATCTTCTAATTCATAAATTTGTGTATTTTTTCCTGCAAAAAGTCCAAAAAATGCTAATAATGCAATAAAAATAATGAAAATAATAAGTGGGGTAGTCCAACTTGCTTGAATATCATAAATAAAACCAGTGAAAATTGGGCCTAATGCAGCAAGTAAATATCCTGCTGATTGAGACATTCCAGAAAGTTCAGATGCCCTTGTACTATTTACTGTTCGTAAAGAAATAAAAGCAATGGAAAGACTAATTGCTCCACCCATTCCAATAGCCAAACAAATAACAGAAGGTATAAGAATAGTTCCATTATTACCCAATAAAAGTCCTATCATTCCAAAAGCATAAATAAGACATACTATAAGAACAAGTATTCTTTGATCTTTGAATTTATCACAAAGAGTAGGAATTGGAAGTGTTGCAGGAATAGCCATTAATTGGAAAAGAAGAGCCATATTACCTGCAAAATTAGCTGTTAATCCTTTTGCCATGATAATACTAGGTAACCAAGCAACTAAAGAATAAAATAACAATGATTGAATACCCATAAAAAGAGTAACGCACCAAGCAAGTTTTGAATGCCAAATAGAACCATCTCCATTACAATTTTTAATAATACCTGAACCTGCTTGGTTTTTTTGTAATTGCGGTAACCAAATAAAAATTGTAATAATGGTTAAAATAAACCATACAGCTAAGGTATTTTGCCAACCAAGATTTAAATTTTTTGCTAATGGAACACTAATTCCAGCACCAACAGCAGCAAATATGCACATTCCTGATGTGTAAATACTTGTAACAAATCCTAATCGTGTTGAAAAATTTAATTTAATAATAGCAGGGATAAGAACGTTACCTATTGCTATTCCGATACCAATAAGTGCAGTGCCAAGATAAAGACCAAAAATACCTGTATATGATCGAATAAGTTCACTAAATAAAATTAATAATAAACTTATAAGCATAGTTTTATTATGTCCAATTCTATGAGAAAATTTTGCAACAAAAGGGGAAACAACTGCAAAAGCAATTAAAGGAATTGTTGTAATAAATCCCATCATTGTACTTGAAAGGGAAAGGTCTTTTTGTATTAAATTGGTGATTGAACCTACTGCTGTAATAGGTGCACGTAAATTAAAAGAAATAAATAAAATACCAAGTAAAAGTAAAAGAGTTTTTGAGTTTTTCATTTTATTAAAGCACATTTGTTATATTGTTAAAAGAGTATGAACACATTCAAGAGCTTTATCTGTGTTTTTATCACAAATAGCTTGATAGAGTTGTTCATGGATTACATCAATATCATTTTGTTTTTCTTCATTATCTTTTAATGTGTTGTAAATAACTTCATTAAAATATTGCGAAACATATTGATAAATATTGATGATAATATCATTATGTGTTGCCTTAGCAATGGCAATATGAAAATTTAAATCAGCTTTGGTTGCCTCGTGGATAGTATTTGTTTGTTTTGTTCGCAATTCTAAACATTTTTTTATTTCAACAAGGTCTTTTGCTGTTGCATTTTTTATTGCTGAAACAATGATATGTTTTTCTAATAACTCACGAACTTCAAGAATATTTTTATGTGTTGTTGCGTCCATAATTTTAAATAGAGCAACTTGAAATGGTTCTCGAGCTATAACATATGTACCATCTCCTTGTTTTGTTTCCACAATTCCTGCATTATTGAGAGATTGTATTGCTTCTCTTATTGTATTTCTACTTACAGAAAAAAGTTGCGTTAATTGTGGTTCTGTTGGGAGTTTATCTCCAATTTTATATTCATTATTTAAAATTTTTTGTTGGATATATTCAGCAATTTGCTTTGGTAATGATTGTTTTTTTATTTTTTGCATTTTATTCCTCCAATCATCGGATGAATTTAATTAATACGAAAATTTTATTTTGCCAAGTTAATTTTTATAAATTTTTAAATTTAATTAGGGGGAAAACTTTTGAAAAAGTTTTTCCCTCTAATAACCCCCTTACAAAATTTTTTATTATATTTGATACTATTAAAAAGTGTTGTATGTAGAGGAGATAGGAGATAAGAGGGGATAATTAAAAGAATAAATTAGAAAGTTATTTAG
>JAHHTE010000224.1 GCA_020024815.1 Mailhella sp. | reverse complement strand
ACCTACAACTCTTTCACCTAAAAAAATTGAAGAACAAATAGAAAATACAGAAAATTTTGGTATTTCAAATATAGAAGTTGAAGAAATGCAATATGATGCAACATTACAACCTCTTTATTTTCAAAATACTGACACTGAACAAAAAAGTAAATTTAATATACCAAGTTTACAACCTATTGAAGGTTTTAAACCTGAAATTCTTGCCCCTGCTGGTGATACTTCTTCTTTTTTAGCAGGTCTTGCTGCTGGTTGTGATGCAACCTATGTAGGATTAAAACATTTTTCTGCAAGAGCTGGAGCAGATAACTTTAGCATGACAGAACTTTCCCGTATGGTAAATCTTGCCGGTGAATACGGAAAAAAAATCAATGTTGCTTTTAACTCTCTTGTAAAACCAAATGATATTGCAGCAGCAGGAAGACTTTTTAAACGCCTTGCTCGTGATGCCAAACCTAATGCTATTATTATTCAAGATCCAGGACTTATTGAAATTGCAAGACAAGCTGGTTTTGAAGGAGAAATACACCTTTCTACTCTTGCAAATATTACTCACCCAAAAGCTCTTGAAAATGCTTATAATTTAGGTGCCAATCGTGTTATTTTACCCCGTGAAATTAATATTGATGAAGTACGACTTGTTGCTGAACACTGCCCAAAAGATTTAAGCCTAGAACTTTTCATTCATGGAGCTTTATGTTTCTGTGTTTCTGGTCGCTGTTATTGGTCTAGTTACATGGGTGGAAAAAGTGGCTTACGTGGACGCTGTGTGCAACCTTGTCGCCGTGTATATAAACAAAAATCTCGTGAGGGAAGATATTTTTCAAGTCAAGATTTCTCTTTAGATGTACTTGTAAAATCTCTCCTTTCTATTCCACAAGTAAACTGTTGGAAAATTGAAGGAAGAAAAAAAGGTCCTCATTATGTTTACCATACTGTATTAGCCTATAAACTTTTACGTGATGAAGGAAGTGCAGCAAAAAAAGAAGCTGAAAAACTTCTTGAAATGGCACTCGGTAGACAAAGTACACACGGAATTTTTCTCCCACAAAATGAACAATCAATAACTGCTCCTGAAGATAATACAGGATCAGGTCTTTTGGTTGGTAAAATTCAATTTGATGTTATTGATGAAAAGCAAAATAAAGGGAAAAAGCAACAACCAAAAGATAAAAAAACACAAAGTAGGCAAAATCTTTCCCTCCCCTATTTTAAACCTCGTATCCCACTTATCGCTAAAGATAAACTCCGTATTGGTTATGAAGATGATCCATGGTATTCAACAATTATGGTTAATCGCTCCATTCCAAAAACTGGAACATACACATTAAAGCAAGAACGCCACAAAACCCCAAAAGCTGGCACACCTGTATTTCTTATTGATAGACGCGAACCAGGGCTTATTGAAGAACTTAATACTTGGGAAAGAAAATTAAACAATACTAAAGCAACACAAAGTACAGAAGTTGACTTTATTCCACACTTACCAAAACCATGTGGAACAAAAAAAGAACTTAATATTCGTGTTCGTGTTAACTTACCACAAGGAAAAGAAACAAAAGCTGCAAAATCTTCCTTAACTGGACTTTGGTTAAGCCCAACAACAGTAAGAGCAGTTTCAAGAACACTTGCTCCTCGTATTTCATGGTGGCTACCTCCAGTTATTTGGCCTAATGAAGAACAAACATGGCAAAGAACCATTACCGAAGCAATACGAAATGGTGCAATGCATTTTGTATGCAATGAACCATGGCAAATAGCCTTTTTTCAAAATCACCCTGCTTTTGAAAATCGTTTTGCTCATTTTAATGAAGAAATTATCCAAGAAAAAGGCAAACCCAATAGTCCAAGCCATAAAATAAAAGTTCCTCGTGGTGGAAAAAATAATCAAGAAAAAACCTTATTTCATCTCACAGCAGGACCATTTTGCAATATTGCCAACGCAGCAACCATAGCTCTTTTAAAACGCATGGGATATGATTCTGCCATTGTTAGTCCAGAACTTTCTCGCGATGATTTTCTTTTATTACCTCGCCAATCAAGTCTTCCACTTGGTTTTGTTTTAGAAGGTTTTTGGCCAATGGGCTTATCACGCCATGATACCATGTATTTAAAAAGCAATATGCCCTTTGAAAGTCCAAAAGGGGAACAATTCTGGACAAGAAAATATGGACAAAATCTTTGGATTTATCCAGCTTGGCCAATGGATTTAACAAATCATAAAGCAGAACTTGAACATGCTGGTTATAGCTTCTTTATAAAATTAGAAGAAAACTGCCCAAGTGAACAAGAAAGAAAATCTAGTGAATTTAACTGGAATAATAT
>JAHHTE010000223.1 GCA_020024815.1 Mailhella sp. | reverse complement strand
ATTCTTGCATTTTCATTTTAATCAAGATAAACAAAAAAAAATTTTACAGGAATTATAATGAAAATTGTTCTTTTTTGTGCTTCTTTTTTTAATGGTTAGGGCGGAATGGAGAAAACTGTTGCAGAACTTGCAAATTATTTATCAAAATCAAATACAATTTATATTATAAGTTTTGATAATCTAGAAAATTCATCATCACATTTTACAATTAACAATAATATTACAACAATACGTTGGCATAAAAAATATCATTCTAGAGAAAAAAGAAAAAATGACTTATTAAGCATAGAACCAGACTGTTGTATTTTTTTCTATACCTCATGTACAATACTACAACATGTTAGTTTAATTTATGAAACAAATATTCCAATTATTTTGCATGAAGGCTCAAATCCAGAACGCATTATAAATTTAAACTGGGCACAAAAAAAATTAATTTCAATAACCAATGCAAAAAATGAAAGAGATATTTTACATTCACGAGCAAATGCCATTCGCTTAGTTACAAAAGAATATATTAAATCAATCCACCCTGATTTTATTCAACAAGCAGTATATTTTCCTAATGCTTTTTTTCCAATAGATAAACAAACATTAGAAAAAAAATTAGCCCATACAAATAAACGTATCATTTTTATTGGTGGATTAAAACAAAATAAAAATTTAATTTCACTATTATCAGCCCTTATTCCCATAAAAAACTATTTTTTAGAATGGGAATTAGCCATTTTTTCAACGGAAGCTCAACAACTTAATTCCGACTATGCAAAAAAACTATATAAATTTATTGAAAATAATTTACCAAATACAAAAATCAAATTTTATCCACCAACATTAACATTAAATAAAGAGTATTTAACTTCTGATTTTCATATAATAACCTCATTAAGTGAGGGACTTCCTAATTGTATTTGTGAAGCAATGTGTCACGGTATTCCAAGTATTGGATTTAACTCTTGCCCTGGAACAAACACGTTAATCAAAAATAATCACAATGGATTCCTAGTTAATGATGTAAATGAATTAACTGAAAAAATACTTATTTTAATCAACAATAATGAAATACGTATACAAATGGGAAAAACTGCATGGAATGACAGTAAAAACTTTTCACCTAATAAAATATATAACCAATGGGAAAAACTAATTATTAATAGTATTACCCAAAAATATCCTTATAATAATACATTACATCAAAAATATTTTTCAAAACAAAAAAAATTATTTAATTCTACCTCTTAAATATCTTTCTAACAAAAGACCAAACACCATACAAATAATAAACCAACAAAAAAAATAAAACAAATCATATTTTACAGATACATATGGTGGAGACATTGAACTTCTTGAAAATTCAATCAAATGTAGCATAGGATTTAATAAAAGTATTTTTTGAATATTACCAGGTAAATGTGAAACAGAAAAAAATACTCCAGAAGTTATAAACATTATACGTATAAAAATAGGTACAATATAAGTCAAAGCCCTCCAATAAAAAGCTAAAGCCCCTAAGGTAGTTCCCAGTGCTAAACCAAATAACGGTGCAAATATTATTGTTAATAATAACCCACCAAAGTTTGTTATAATTACATTTTGATGAGTAACAATTCCAAATACAATAACTATTATTCCTGAAATAATTTGAGTAACCCACACAACTATCATACGAGAGATCATCAAATCTAACGAAGTTACTTGAGGAAATGTTAAAAGTGCATTATTTGCTCCTATTGCTGTTATACATTTCATTAACGTGTGACTAAACATATACCATGGTAAAAAACCAGATAAAAGAAAAGCAACAACACTCATTCCATGTGGAGGATGAAAGCCCATAACAGTTCTTAATCCCCATAAAAACAAAATGCCAAATAAACATTGAAAAATTGCCCACAAATATCCTAATGTGGTATTACCATAAATGGTATGTACCTCTCTCAATATAAGAGCATAAATTACTCTACCTTGAACAACAATCCCAGAACTTGCACTCATAATTAAAAAATTGATGGAACAAAATTCCATTTTTCATTTTGTTCTGTACTCTTTTCATCTCTGCAAACAATAAAACTTTCATTATAACTTGCATTTGATAAATATGCTTGTCTACACAACACACCTAAAGCTGAATTATAAGCCTCACCTACAATAAAGGTTTGTTCTTTACCATAAGGAGTTTGTTCTGCAATTATAATTGGAGAATTTACAGGAGCTAAACCTATTTTTGTAGCAAAATCCATTTGTTTTTCTTCAACTTTAACTTCTTTTTTAAAGCTACAAGCATTTAACAATATAAAACTCATCAAACATAATCCACTAATAAAACACTTTTTATAACTAATCATATTATTT
>JAHHTE010000222.1 GCA_020024815.1 Mailhella sp. | reverse complement strand
GTTTTAGGGGGAGGACTTTTTATAAAAAGTCCTCCCCCTAAAAAAATCATTGTATTTTATAAAAAATCTAAATCAGTTGCAGAAAAACCATTTCCCATCATAAGTTTTACATATTGTACACCACGTTCATTAACTGGTAAAATTGGGAAGGTATTATCACAATTTTCGCATTTTGCAACAGCTGGTTGAGTTGGAGCAACTAATCCCATTTTTTGATGACAATGTGGACAGCTATAAAAAAAGATCAATTCCATACCACATGGAGCAACTGGTTTTACAGGTTGCATAATAACTCCTACAATAATGAAATTCCGTTCATTTCACTTGGTTTATCTTGTTTCCAAAGCGTTAATAATGTTGGAGCAATATCACCAAGTTTTCCTTGTTTTGTAACTTTCAAACTTCCTTCTTTATTCATAATAATAAAAGGAACTAAATTCATACTATGGGCAGTTTGTGGTTTATTATTACTATCAAGCATTTCTTCCACATTTCCATGATCAGCAGTAATACAAATATACATATCGTGAGAAAAACATGCTTCAACAATTTTTTGCACGCAGCTATCAACAGCTTCACAAGCTTTAATCGCTGCGTCTATTTTCCCAGTATGCCCTACCATATCAGGATTTGCTAAATTACAAACAAGAAAATCAAATTCATCTTTTTGAATAGCATCAATTAGTTTATCTGTAACTTCATATGCACTCATTTCAGGTTTTAAATCGTATGTTGCAACGCTTTTAGGAGAATTAACTAAAATACGTCTTTCACCATCAAAACTTTCTTCTCTACCCCCACTAAAAAAATATGTTACATGTGCATATTTTTCTGTTTCAGCAATACGAAGTTGTTTTAAACCATGTTGTGAAACCCATTCTCCTAACGTATTTTTCAATACATCTTTTCCATAAGCAACTGGAATATCTAAACTTGCCTCATAAGAAGTCATGGAAGCTATACCAGCTAATTGTGGCACACGATTTCTATTAAATCCTGCAAAATCTTTATCTACAAAAGCATGAACAAGTTCTCTTGCTCTGTCTGCTCTAAAATTAAAGAAGAAAATACCGTCATTATCTTGTACTGTTGCATCTGATATTAAAAGATGTGGTTCTATAAATTCATCAGTAAGATCTTTTGCATAGGAATTTTCTAAAACAGTTTTAGCATTACTTGCTTGTTCTGCCTTTCCATCAACAAGCAAATTCCATACTTTTTCAACACGTTCCCAACGCTTATCCCTATCCATTGCATAAAAGCGACCACAAATACTTGCAAGTTTTCCTGTAAAATCTTGCATACTTGCTAAAATTTCATCAACATATTTTATACCAGAAGTAGGAGATGTATCTCTTCCGTCCATAAAAGCATGTAAATATACAGGAATATTATTTCTTTTTGCTAATTCCAAAAGTGCTTTTATATGATTAATATGACTATGCACCCCACCATCAGACAAAAGTCCCATAAGATGCAAACGTCCATTTTGTTTTTTTACTTGCTCCACAAGTTGCACTAAAACTGGATTTTCAAAAAATTCTCCAGAGCTAATGGCAGCATCAACTGCTTTCATATCTTGTAAAACAACACGCCCTGACCCTATGTTTAAATGCCCTACTTCTGAATTTCCAATAAATCCAGCAGGTAAGCCTACATACTCACCAGAAGCTTGTAATTTTGCTAAATTTTCATTTTGTAAAATTTTATCTAAAAAAGGCGTATTTGCTAAACTAGCTGCATTACCTGCACTTTTTTCTGCAAGTCCATATCCATCTAAAATCAAAAGTAATGTTTTAGGAATACGCATAATTATACCTTTTTTGCTCTTTCACTCATAACAACATGTTCTGCTTCATGCCAAAGACTTTCAAGATGAAATAATTCTCTTGTTTCTTCTTGGAAAATATGCACAACAATATCATTTAAATCAACAAGCACCCAAGTTCCAGCTTGATATCCTTCTGTGGACAAAATCTCAAAATTAGCATTTTTACTCATTGCAATAATATGATCAGCTAAACTTTTAGCATGACGAGCTGAACTTGCAGAAGCAATAATTACAGTATCTGTTACTGCATTTTTAATTTCTAATACTGTAATGTTTTTTGCTTTACTTTCATCTAACCATATATAAATTTGTTCTGCTTTTTCCTTATTAGGCATAAGAGAGAATTTTTTTTCTTTGATTATTTCTTTACTCATTTTTTTCTCCACATATTTTTTTATATTCTAGCAAAAATTTTATATAAGTACAAATAAGAAATTCTTCTATTTTTAACTTGTTTCTGTTTTTCCTCACTATTATTTTTCATAAAAAGTTTAATCATAAATATAATAAGAACTCTTAACTCATATAACAAGATAAAAGAAAAATTTTTAAATATTTTTCTTTATAACAC
>JAHHTE010000221.1 GCA_020024815.1 Mailhella sp. | reverse complement strand
GAGTTTGAGAGGGAAACTTTTTCAAAAGTTTCCCTCTCAAAAAAACATTATTAAATAATTGCCTAAGAAAGTTCTTTTATTTTTTTTTAGTTCTTAGTATATTTGCAACGCAATGATATTTTTTCGGAAAAACTTATGATAGAAGAACATTTTGATTGTATAGTTGTTGGTGCTGGACATGCTGGTTGTGAAGCAAGTATGGCTCTTGCACGTTTAGGACATAAAACTTTACTTATTACAAGTAATATTGATAGAATAGGACACCTTTCTTGTAATCCTGCTATTGGGGGACTTGCAAAAGGGCATTTAGTTCGTGAAATAGATGCCTTAGGTGGTTGTATGGGGCTTTGGGCTGATGAGGCTGGAATCCAATTTCGCATATTAAATCAGAGCAAAGGTCCTGCTGTGCGTTCTCGTCGGGCTCAAATGGACAGAGAAGCTTATATTAAAGTTGTAAAATCAACAGTCTTTAATCAAAAAAATCTTACTATTTGGCAAGATATTGTTGAAGATTTAATTACAGAAGAAATTAATCCACAAGCTAATGAAGAAGAATTGCAACATAAAATTGTAGGGCTTGTTACTGCTATTGGTAAAAAGTTTTATGCAAAGCATATTCTTTTAACAACAGGTACATTTTTATGTGGGCTTATTCATATTGGTTTGAAAAATATGCCCGGAGGACGGCTTGGAGATTCTCCAAGTATGCATTTATCTAATGCATTACGCCGTTTAGGGATTAAACTTGGAAGATTAAAAACAGGAACAACACCACGTATTCGCTATGATTCTATTAATTTTTCTGTAATGGAAGAACAAGCTGGTGATTTTCCTCCTCCTGGTTTTAGTTTTCATGGTAAAGGTCCAAAATTGCCACAAGTACCTTGTTATATAACTTGGACAAATGAAAAAACACATGAAATAATTCGTTCTGGAATGGATAGATCTCCTTTGTTTACAGGAGTTATTGAGGGTACAGGTGCAAGATATTGTCCTTCTGTTGAGGATAAAGTTGCACGTTTTCCTGAACGAGAAAGACATCAAGTTTTTGTTGAGCCTGAAGGATTAAATTTTGAAGAATGTTATCCAAATGGTATTTCAACAAGTTTACCTTTAGATGTGCAAGAGGGTATGATTGCAACAATACCTGGTTTAGAAAATGCAAAAATAGTTCGACCAGGTTATGCGATTGAATATGATTATGCTAATCCAATTCAACTTATGCCAACATTACAAACAAAAAAAGTAGAAGGATTATGGTTTGCAGGGCAAATTAATGGAACTTCTGGTTATGAAGAAGCTGCTGCTCAAGGGCTTTGGGCTGCATTAAATGTTGCTGCTGTACTTGAAAATCGTGAGCCATTTTTACTACGCCGTGATGAAGCGTATATGGCTGTTTTGGTTGATGAATTAGTAACAAAAGGTACAGAAGAACCCTTTAGAATGTTTACTTCTCGGGCAGAATATCGTCTTTTATTGCGAGAAGATAATGCTGATGCAAGACTTACACCTATTGGACGTGAGCGTGGTTTAGTAACAGATGAACATTATGTATTATTTGCAAATAAACAAAGACTTATTCAAGAAATTTTGACATTGTTGCGTGAAAATTCTATACGTCCTGATGCAAAAACAAGGGCTATTTTAGAGGAACTGCAAGAAGCATTGCCTACTAAAGCCATTACGCTTGAAGATCTTTGTCGTAGACCTAATTTAAAATTAGCTGATATTGTTAAATTTATTCCTGAACTTGGAGAATATTTAGAAAAATATCCTGATGTTTGTGAAACAGCAGAAATTATTACAAAATATTCTGGTTATCTTTCAAGACAAGAAGAAATGGTACAAAAAACTTCTTCTCAAGAAAAAATTGAACTTCCAAAAGATCTTGATTATACAAATATGCCCGGTCTTTCACGGGAAATTCAAGAAAAATTGAATAGAGTAAAACCATTAAATTTAGGGCAAGCATCAAGAATTTCAGGGGTAACTCCTGCTGCATTATCTTGTATTGAAATTGCTCTTAAAAAAATTCAACTTGAAGAACAAGAAAAAAAATAAAAGAAAAAATAAAAAATTAAATTTTTTTGTTGACAGAATTATAAAATCAATATAAAAGAAATCTCCAGTGGCTGAGAGTTACTAAAAATTGCGGAACGGTAGTTAAGTCGGTTATAACGCCGGCCTGTCACGCCGGAGGCCGAGGGTTCAAGTCCCTTCCGTTCCGCCACTTAAAAATAATATACGAAAGTATTTTCCATAATTTTATAAAATTTGTGGAACGGTAGTTAAGTCGGTTATAACGCCGGCCTGTCACGCCGGAGGCCGAGGGTTCAAGTCCCTTCCGTTCCGCCACTTAAAAATAATATACGAAAGTATTTTCCATAATTTTATAAAATTTGTGGAACGGTAGTTAAGTCGGTTATAACGCCGGCCTGTCACGCCGGAGGCCGAGGGT
>JAHHTE010000220.1 GCA_020024815.1 Mailhella sp. | reverse complement strand
TTGAGGGGAGAGTTTGAGAGGGGAACTTTTTCAAAAGTTCTCCTCTCAAAAAAAATATATTCAATTAACTTTATGCCAAAGCTATTTTTCCATCAGTTGAAATAATTTTTATAGTTAATGGAATATTTTTTCCTGAATTTTCTAATGCTTTTCTTACCATAACTTCTATACCAGTACAGCAAGGAACAATCATTCTTGTTACTGTGATAGATTTAATTTCATTATATTTAAAAATTTCCGTAAGTTTTTCTGAATAATCAATAGAATCAAGTTTTGGACAGCCAATTACTGTTACTTTATTTTTAATAAAATCTTGATGAAAATTACCATAAGCATACGCACAGCAATCAGCTGCAACAAGTAAATCTGCATTATGAAAAAATTGTGCTTGTGGAGGTAAAAGTTTTATTTGAACAGGCCATTGTCGTAATTCTGAATTAATAGTTTGATTATATTCTGGACTTTTTTGCATAGGTTCTAAAACTTGAACTTTTGAGCCTGGACAGCTTGATCCTGCATGAACTGATTTATTTTGATTTGTTTGCATTTTTGCTATAACTGCTTCTTCATCATAAGGTAATGCTTCTCTTTGCTCAAAACTAATAGCGTCCATAGGACAAACGGGTAAACAATTTCCCAACCCATCACAATAATCATCACGAATAAGTTTTGCTTTTCCAGCTTCAATTTTCAATGCACCTTCATGACAAGCATTAACACATAAACCACAACCATTACATTTTTCTTCATCTATTTTAATCATTTGTCTAATCATGTACAATAACTCCTTTATTTCTTTATTGACTTTACACATAAAATATACAACAATAATATGTTATGTCTGTTGGATATCCAACAAAAGAGTTTTTATGAATACATTTTATCCACAATTAATGCAATCAATACTATTTCAAGGAATGGATGAACTTCAAATGCATTCCATTTTAAATTGTTTAAAAGCAACAATAAAAGAATATCAAAAAGATGAATATATTTTTTACATGGGTGATAAAATTAGTTCTATGGGATTAGTTTTATCTGGGTCTGTTCATCTTTCTAAAGAAGATTATTGGGGACGAAAAACAATTTTAGCTGAAATTTCTCCATGTAACCTTTTTGCTGAAAGTTTTGCGTGTTCTAAAGAAAATTCTCCTCTTAATTGTTATGCAGCTAAAAATAGTCTTATTATGTTTTTAGATATAAAAAAAGTGCTATCAGTTTGTAGTAATTCTTGTATTTTTCATAATACACTTATTAAAAATTTTGTTTCAGTGCTTGCAGAAAAAAATATTGGCCTCAATACAAAAATTGAAAATTTATCACAAAAAACAACAAAAGATAAAATTTTAGCCTACTTATCAAACCAATCACAATTACAAAAGAGTTCTGAATTTATTATTCCTTTTAATAGACAAGAATTAGCTGATTATTTATCTGTGGATAGAAGCGCTATGAGCCTTGAACTTGGAAAATTACAAAAACAAGGTATAATTGATTTTCATAAAAATAAATTTATTATTAAAAATAAAGAACTTTTTTAGGAGAAAACATGGAAAATCTCATGTTATTTTTTATAGTTTTAGGTATAGCAAGTCCTTTTCTTGCTTTATCAAGTTTTTTTATTCCTAATATTACGGCTTTTTTTATGAAAAAACCAACTAAAGCAAAAGCTGCAATTTTTTGGTTTGCCACTTCCCTTATTGCAAGCTTAACTGTTGCCTATTTAAGAGGACAATTAAACTAATGAAATGGTTTTCACATAGAATTTTTGCTGTTGGAATGGCAGCTGTTTACAAATTTGATCCTATTGGTATTGCGTTAGCGTATGCTGGCTCAACTGTACCTGATAGTATTGATTTTTTTCAAGTAAAAATGGGAGCAAGTTTTAACCGTATACATAGAAAACATAGTCATGCTTGGGTTTGGTATGCAATTATTCTTTTTGTTTTATATGGTTACGCATATCCTTATTTACTCCCTTATTTACCTAAAAAATATATTACCATAGATACAATACAAGAATATATTTTAGCGTTCTTTTTTGGTATTTTTTCACATATTTTTTTAGATATGCTAACCATTACAGGTGTTCCACGTTTTGTTAACCCAAATAAAAAAATTGCAATAAAACTTGTTACAACAAATCGTATTTCTGAAACAATATTTACATTTTGCTTTTTTGTTATTTGTTCATTTTGGTTATATATTTCAGGAAATCCTTATGTAACATATTTTATTAATAAAGTATATTCTATGATTTAGTTTTATTTATTAATGCTTTATGTACTTTATATTTTAAGGCTACAATTTCTAAAAATTGTGCTAAATCTTCACTTATAACTCTTGTAATAATTCTAAATTCATTAGAGAATTCTTTTGGAGCAGCAGAAGCCATGCATAAAACTGCTGTCATATTTTTTTCTACTTTTATAGGAATACAAACAGAAGAAGGAAAAAGAGGCAAACCATCTTTTTTTGAAAAAAGAGGTAAACTATTTGTTGTATTTTTTCCATCATTTAAAATTAATTCTTCATTTTTATAAACCCAACCAACTAAACC
>JAHHTE010000022.1 GCA_020024815.1 Mailhella sp. | reverse complement strand
CTATTAACGCAAAATGGGCGTTAGTATTATTTTTTAAATAGCCATTTTGAAAGGATTTAGCGTCCATAGGGGCTTTACCTGCAAGACGAATTTGACGAATACCGTAAAAACTTTCTTGGCATTTTACAATAATATAGTTTTTAAATATACCTATTATTGAACCGTTTGTTTTTTGCTTATCTTCTTCATTTGCTGAAAAATCTAAGCGTTCTAAAGGGTAGCCTTCTTCAATACGCACGGCAATAGGTTCTTTATTGTCAAAACAAAGGCTAGCAGTTGCACCTGGATTTGGTGAAAAACAACGAATATGATTATGTATTTCTGTTGCTGTTTGATTAAAATTTATTTGTGCTTCTTGTTTGGTGAGTTTTGCTGCGTGGGTTGCTAATTCATTATTTTGTGGAATAAGGGTAATATCACCATTTTTAATAAGCTCAAGAGCTTCAAGCATAAGAGTTGCACCAGCATGGGCGGCAGCTTTTAAAAGAGAGCCTGAATTATGGTAATTATCTTCACCGTCTAAAATATAAAGGCATTGTTGCAATAAAATAGGACCAGTATCAAGTCCTGCTTCCATTCTCATAATAGTGACACCTGTTATTCTATCACCATTTAAAAGAGAACGCTGAATAGGAGCAGCACCTCTATATTTTGGTAAAAGGGAGGCATGGACATTGTATGCTCCATATTTTGGAATATCCAAAACTTCTTGAGGTAAAAGCATTCCATAGGCTGCAACAACAAGTATATCAGGTTGTAATGCTTTAAGTTCTTCTATTGCTTCTTGATTATTACGAAACGTTGTAGGTTGGTATACTGGGATATTGAGTTCTTTTGCTAAGATTTTTGTTTCTGGCTCAACAAGCTTATTTTTACCACGTCCTCCAAGTCTATCTGGTTGCGTGTAAACACCTACAATTTCACCGTGTTCATAATTTTTTAATTTTTCTAAAATATCAGCAGCAAAAAATGGTGTTCCCATATAAACAATACGCATGATTTTTCCTTTTTTATATAAAAATACTAAAATGTATAATATGTTATGAATAATATTGATATGTTGTTAATCTTTTTTTCTTCCTAATAAAAGAAATTCATCAAGCCATGTAATAAGCTCGCCACATCGTCCACCACCATACATAAGCATTCCAAAAAGTTCGCGTCTTTGGGCTTCCATAATTTCTGGTGCTATGCCTTCATTTTCGGAAAGGCTATCACAAAGCCTACGAGCTAAGAGCCAATTTTTTGTGCCATGAATGAATAAAAGCATATTTTCGGCAAAATTAATACCTTTTTTTAGCAAATAATCTTCGCGTTCATCAATGGGAGGAAGTACCAAAGCTCTTGAAAGAGCTATACGCAAAGCATTTAATTGTGAGCCATGTACACTGGTATTCCAACCATAAAGCCAAGAAGTTCGCGGAAAAAGAAGTTGTAAATCAACACCAAGTTTGAAAAGTTCGTCTAATTGACCTTTAAGTTCTCTTAAAATTGGCCAAGAAGTTTGAAAATCTGTATTAATCCATGTGGGAGTAAATTCTTGTGTATTTAAAATATTTTTGCATAAGCCAGTGCCAACAGCTTCAAAAGCAGCTCCTTTTGCTGTGAGTTTAGAGCTATCTTCATTAGCAAGAATTTGTCTAAGCATATAGGCAAAAATTTTATTTGCTTCTGGAGAATCTGGAGTTTCAAGGTGGCTATAACTTAAAATATATTGTCCTTTTCCAAAATCCCCTGCAATAATAGCTGGTTGACCGTCTAATAATTTAGGGCGTAAACGTATACCATAAAGATTTTCCCAATCATCAAATGCTTCTGGAGGGAGTTTTTTTACTGGCAAATCATGGGTATATAAATCTTCTCCCATTTCACGATAACGAGCTAAAATGCGAACCTTTTTTTTATCTGGATCTGCAAGGTATTCTTCTTCACTTGGTTCTTGAAAACGACCGGGCCACCATACAGGGAGGCTTGCTTTTTCCATATCTTTAGGAATAAGGCTATCTTGGGATAAATCACAATAAATATGTCCTGAAATTCTGTGTTCAGTGCGTCCATTATAAAAATCACGTCCCCAAGGGCAGATCCCTAATCCATCAGCAAGAGCTAAGCCTGCACCTCCACAAAAGCCAAGATATGCACCACCATTTTCTACAAAATGGCGTATGGCTAAAATGCCTTGTTCTCCTAACATATTGGCTTTTTGACGACCAGAACCACCGGGAACAATTAAAATTTTTATATTTTCTTGTTCTAATTTTTTTTCTTGGCAATCTTTAGCTGTAATGATTTGATAGGGTAAACCTGTTTGAATAATAGTATTAAGTACCAAATGTCCCCAAAGTGGGGAAGCGTCCCAAAGTATAGCGATCATAATTTTCCTAATTATCAATAAAGGTTGGATTTTGTGAACAATTAATATGTAATTCTTTTAATATATCTTCAAAAACTTCACAAGCAACTAAATACTTATCAGGACTAAAGCTTTTACAAACTTTTGCACTGGGAGTTTGTCCTTGTAATAAAATTAAACAATGAGCAGATCCAGTTTGTTCTATAAATTTATTATGTAGTTTTTGTATATACTGGTAAGTATGGTTTTTTGATTTTCCATTTTCCATGTTTCCATCGCTTGTGAGAAAGCTTAAAATAACATAAAGACCTGTAAGTAATCCACAAGTTTCTTGCATACGTCCCATGCCACCACCAAAACCTTCTACCATTTTAAATAATGTTTCAGGAGAAATGGGAATAAGATCTTGGTATGCTAAGGCTATGGCTTGTGCACAGTTACAACCTTGTGCATTTTTCTTTTTTGCATATTCAATTCGTTGATTTTTCATAAGTTTTTCTTAATTTGTTTTTGTGATGATATTTGTTGTTAAAAGAATTATTAAATAATAAATTTCGATATAAAATAAAATTTGTATTAAAAAGTTTTGAAAGGGGTATTAGGGGAAAATTTTTTAAAAGTTTTCCTCTAAAAATATTATTAATTATTCTTGTTTTTGAATTTCGTATTCAGCACGTAATTGCCCACAGGCTGCCTCTATATCTTGACCTTTACTTTTTCTAATAATAGCAGTGACATTTTTTGCCCAAAGTGCTTTTTCAAATTTGAGTAAATTTTCAGGACTTGGGGCTTTGTATGGAGAATTAGGTGTATCATTATAAGGAATAAGATTAAGCTTTGCTTTAAGACGAGAACAAATTTTTATCAATTCCTTAGCGTCTTCTTGGGTATCGTTTACGCCACCAAGTACAAGATATTCTAAAGTCATGCGTTCTCTTGTATGAAGATTATAACTTTCAAGTGCAGAAAGTAAATCTTCTAAATGCCATTTTGCGGCCTTTGGCATTAGCATTTCTCTTTTTTCTTGGGTTGGGGCATGGAGAGAAACAGCTAAATAGGCAAGATTACTTTCTCCTAATTCTTTTAAGCCCTTTTGTATTCCACAGGTGGAAACAGTAATTCTACGAGCAGAAAAAGCTAATCCCTTAGGGTGATGTAAGTTTTTTAACGATTGCATTAATGTTTCAAAATTGAGTAATGGTTCTCCCATTCCCATAAAAACAAGATTACGAATAAGAGGGTGTTCTGGTCTTGTATCTTCTAAATAAAAACGAGCAGCTTGGACTTGTCCTAAAATTTCACCTTGTGTCATGTTTCTAATAAAGCCAAGTTTACCTGTACTACAAAAAGTACAGCCCATAGCACAGCCTACTTGTGTAGAAAGACATTGGGTAACACGTCCATTACCATCTTTTGCCACACTTGGGATAAGCACTGTTTCGATAAGTTCACCGTCTTCCAGTTTTAAAAGAAATTTTATTGTACCGTCTTTGCTTTTACTTGTTTTTTCAATACTAGGGCGAAATAAATAGGCTTTTTCTGATAAGATTTTTCTTGTGTCTTTAGCAACGTTAGTCATTTGTTCAAAGTCAATGATATTTTTTGCCCAAATCCAATTCCATAATTGTTCGGTTCTATATTTAGGGAGTTTTAATTCACTTGTTACAAAAAGCTCAAGTTCTTGGTAACTAAGTGAATTGAGATTTATTTTATTTTGCATAATTATCCTATTATATTATAAACTATATTTAATAATAACGTATGTTTTAATAAAAAGAAAGCAAAGAAACAGTGATTAAAAAAAATTTTTAAAATATAAGTAAAAAGATAGCGTTCATAATTTATTGAAAATATAAGAAATATTGAATAATGTTTTTTTTTTGAGTTGTTTCTAACTTACTTAAGGATAGATAAATTTGAGAAAAAGAACTTGACATAAAAAGAACAATTAGATAAATTTACCTTAAGAGCTGTAAGGAAAATCATTTTTTTTGATATTTTCAAAAGGGTGATTTCTTTAGTTTTTTAGACTATTTTATTAATACTTTAGAATGGTTGAGCGTAGTATTTGTTTTTTAGGGTAAGTTTATATGGTTATTAGAAATTTTTCACAAATTCTTATAAGAACAACAGAAACACGTTGTTTTGCAAGTGCAAGGGGGACGCACGGGTGCACCATATTTTCAAATGAATCCTATGTTCAAACATTTGCAGTATTAAAGCTCATGGCACAATAAAAAGTGTTGTGAGCTTTTTTGGTTTGTAATTGGAGGAGATTTCATGTTTAAAAAAGCTGTGAAAGCATTTTTGGACCATTTTGAAAGCTACTTGTGCCAAGCATTATTAGTTTTTTTCGTGCTTGTAATTTTTCTTCAAATTGTTTTAAGACAAATTAATATGTCTTTGTCTTGGACAGAAGAAATTGCACGTTTTGCGTTTATTTGGTTTATTTTGTTTGGTGCTTGTTATGCAACGCGTCTTTGTGCTTTGAACCGTGTAACAGTTCAATTTTTAAAAGCACCTCAATGGGTTACAAATACTTTTTTATTTGTAAGTGATATGATTTGGATCGTTTTCTCTCTTGTAATGGCTTATTATGGTTATTTAGCTGTATTAGACCTTAGAGAATTTCCTTATTATACCCCTGCATTGGACTGGGATTTGGGATATGTGTATCTTGTATTCCCTCTTAGCTTTACACTTATGGCAATACGTATTATTCAAGTAAATGTAATGAAATACATTTTCAAAATAGATATTGCTGACCCTGACCAAGAAGCTATGGAAGAAAGTAAAAAAGCTCTTAAAGACTCAGGAGAGGTAGAAGAATGCTAGAAATGACACCTGGAATGATTGGAGCTGTACTCTTTGTAGTATTCTTTGCTCTCTTACTTATCGGTAGCCCTATCATGGTTGCTCTTGGTATTGCTACAATGTCCTGCTTTTTCTTACTTGATATTAGTATCAGTATTATGATTGAAAAAGCCTTTGCAAACCTTACTGCTTTCCCTCTTATGGCTCTGCCTTGTTTCGTTCTGGCAGGGGCATTGATGGAGGCCGCGGGAATTTCAAAACGTCTTGTGCATATTGCTGAAAATATCGTTGGTCCTATTCCTGGTGGTTTGGCAATTTCAACAGCATTAGCTTGCGTATTCTTTGGAGCTATTTCTGGTTCTGGTCCTGCTACTACTGCTGCTGTTGGTATGCTTATGATTCCTGCCATGGCTTGTCGTGGTTATGATAAAGCGTATGCTGCTGCTACAACTGCAACCGCTGGTGGTATTGGTATCATTATCCCACCAAGTATCCCAATGGTTATCTATGGGGTTACAGGTCAACAAAGTATTGCAAAAATGTTTATGGCAGGGGTTATTCCTGGTATTTGTATTGCTCTTGCTCTTAGTGTAGCTCACTACTTCCTTTGCCGTAATTTGAAAACTGAAGGTCTTGCTTGGTCAAGAGCTGCTCTTAGAAAAGCTACAAGAGATGGTTTTTGGTCTATAATGGCACCTGTTATTATCTTAGGTGGTATTTATGCAGGTACCTTTACACCAACAGAAGCTGCTGTTGTTGCTATTGTTTATACTGTAATTATTGGGGTATTTGTTCACAAAGAACTTACCTTTAAAGCTTTCATGAATTCTCTTAAAACAACTTCTTGGCTTACTGGTCGTGTTCTTGTTTTAGTATTCACTGCAACAGCTTTTGGGTACTTGTTAACTTCATACCGCTTACCTATTTATATTGCTGAATGGATGCTTGAGTTTACTAACAACGTTTATGTTGTATGGCTTATGGTTGTTGTTTTCCTCCTTTTCTTAGGTATGTTTATGGAAACTCTTGCAATCATCATGCTTGTAACTCCTGTTCTTTTACCACTTATGACAGCTTTTGGTGTAGATCCAATTCACTTTGGTATTATCCTTATTTGTTGTTGTGCTGTTGGTTTTGCAACACCTCCACTTGGCGAAAATATGTTCGTTGCTTCTGGTATTTCAAACGAAAGTTTAGAAGCAATTTCTGTAAAGGCATTACCACTTGTTGCTATCAACATGATTGCAATTCTTATATTAGTTCTTTTCCCACAACTCGTATTATGGTTGCCAAATCTAGTTGATTAGTGTAGTGTAATTATAAGCTCTCCAATTCATGGGGTTTTGGAGAGATAATATTTATGATTGTATAACAATCTAACAATTTAGGAGAGTTTTTATGAAATTCAAAAGCCTTCTTACTTTAGCAGTAGCAGCTATGCTCATTCCTGCAATGCCTCTTATGGCTCACAGTAAAACCTATAACATGGCAGTAGGTGACCCTGAAGATTCTGAACAAGGTTATGCAGCAACTGCATTCAAAAAGTATGTAGAAGAAAAAACCAATGGTCAAACCAAAATTGAAGTATTCTTTGGTTCTGCTTTAGGTGATGAATCAGAAAGTTTCCGTAACGTTCAAAAAGGAACTCTTCCATTTGCTGTTGGCGGTATCGCAAACCTTGTTCCTTTTGAAAAAAGACTTGGTCTTATGACTCTTCCATATCTTTGGAAAGATCTTGATGAAGTTGTAGCTGGTACAACTGGTAAACCTGCAGAACTCTTAAATAGCTATGCTATTAAAGCTGGTTTCCGTATCCTTACCTTTACTTATTGCGACTTCCGTTTCATTACCAACAGCCGTAAACCTATTACCAAAATGGCTGATATGAACGGCTTAAAATTCCGTGTTCCACAATCAGCAGTTCTTATTGCTTCTTATAAAGCTTTTGGTGGTAGCCCAACCCCTATTTCTTGGTCTGAAACCTTTACAGCTTTACAACAAGGCGTTGTAGACGGTCAATGCTATGGTTACATTGGTTTCCAAGCAATGAAATTCTTAGAAGCTAACCAAAAATACTTAACTGAAGTTCATTACACCTACCAAATCCAACCAATCGTTGTAAGTGAACGTGTATTCCGTAAAATGAGCCCAGAAGAACAAGCTCTTATGATTGAAGCTGGTAAGTACGCTCAAGACCAAGTATTACAATACCAAAAGACCGATGGTTCTAAGGCTAAAGAAGCTCTTATCGCTGCAGGTCTCACTGTTTCAACCCTTGAAGATGAAGATCAATGGATGAAAGCAGCTTACGAAAAAGTATGGCCTGAAATGGCTGATTTCGTAGGTGGTAAGGAAGCTATCAACGAATACTTAAGAGCTTTAGGTAAACCAGAATGGAATAAATAATCCATTGTGATTAGCTAAAATTTATAAGGCAGAGGAAACTCTGCCTTTTTTGTTTTTATTTTTGTTTTTACTTTTTTGAGAGGAGAACTTTTGAAAAAGTTCCCCTCTCAAACTCTCCCTTCAAAACTTTTTAATTCAAAAGCTCTTTTGTGTACAAAAGAGCTTTTTTTAATTATATATTATTATCTTATTAACTTAAAATTACAAAGTTAATAAATGGATATAAGCGTATAATAGTATAAAAAAGCTGTTTGAATCATACAGCAAATAATAAAAATACTATGGAAAAAAGAACACAAGCCTTTTAACATTCTATTCTAAAAAGTTGCTTCTTTGCTCAAGTTTCAAGGCGTGAACTTCCTTGTATTATTTGATATTATGTAATAGTATAATAAATAAAGAAAATACAAAAATAATTTGAGATTACCAATGTCTAAACTTGAAGAATTAATACAAGAGCTTTGCCCTAATGGCGTTGAATATAAAAAATTAGGGGAAGTAGCAGAAATAATAATGGGGGTATCACCTAAAGGAGATACTTTAAATTCCAATCATGGAATTGAGTTTCATCAAGGTAAATCATTTTTTAAAGATATTTATTTAGGATCTTCTAATATTTTTTCTAATAAACCAATTAAATTTGCAAATATAGATAGTTTAGTAATGAGTGTTAGAGCTCCTGTTGGTGACATTAATATAACTAAAAATAAAGTTTGTATTGGTCGAGGACTTTGTTCTATAAATGGTAGTGAAACTATTCTAAATAAGTTTATCTTTTATTTTATAAAGCAAAATCAAATAAATTTAAAAAAGAATTCAATTGGAGCAACGTTTGAGGCTATTAATTCTAATCAAATAAAAAACTTTCTTATCCCTCTCCCTCCCCTTGAAGTACAAAAAGAAATTGTACGCATTTTAGACACATTTACAGAGCTTACAACAGAGCTTACAACAGAGCTTACAACAGAGCTTACACTTAGAAAAAAACAATATGAATATTATAGAGAAAAATTATTTACTTTTAATGATAATGTTGAATGGGTTACATTAGGAGATATAGGAACATTTATACGAGGAAATGGATTACAAAAAAAAGATTTTGTAACAACAGGTTACCCTTGTATTCATTATGGACAAATATATAAATATTTTAATACAAGTGTAACAAATAATTTAACTTGTATTAATAAAGAACTATATAATAAATTGAAAAAAGCAAGTTTTGGAGATTTAATTATTGCAATAACAAGTGAAAACATTGAAGATGTTTGTAAATCAATAGTTTGGCTAGGAAATACAGATATTGCCATTGGTGGACATTCAACCATTTATAAACATTCTCAACAGCCTAAATTTATTGCATATTATTTTCAAACTAATTTTTTTCAAGTTCAAAAAAAAACTATTGTTACAGGAACAAAGGTAATAGAAGTTTCACCTAGTAAATTATCAAAAATAAAAATCCCTCTCCCCTCCCTTGAGGAACAAGAACGCATAGTAAAAATATTAGATAAATTTGACGCATTGTGCAATGATTTAAGCATAGGTTTACCTGCTGAAATAGAAAAACGACAAAAACAATATGAATATTACAGAGAAAAACTTTTAACTTTCAAAGAAAAACAATAAAATAATAGTGTGTTTTTAATTTAATAGTATTTTTTTTATATAAAATTCTTTTTATTATACTATTCCATAGTATTAGGTGTTATAAGGGGTTTCATCTCTTAGACCCGAGCAGGGTTGGTAAGCTTACGGGGGGGCAAGCCCCCCTAGCTCTCACCCCCAAGCAATGCCCCCCTGTTTCACACTTTTTCAGCAAGTCGCTTCGCTCATCGCTTCCAGAGAGTGAAACTGTATGCAAGCTATACGAGAATAGACAATTTGTAACTAACTAATATTATAAGATTATTTTTATAGCGTATGCAAAATTATAAAACTAAAACTTTATAAACCCAAACAAATAGCTGTTACTTATGATTTAGGAGAATAAAAGTATGGAGCGTAAGGGGGAAAGCTCGGGTTCTACAAGGGTGAGAGCCGCTACCCAAAGGGCGACGAAGTCGTTTCCCTTATACCGAGTTTACGAGGTTTAGGGAAATAGACAGCAACGCTAGGGGGCTTGCCCCCTGTTAGCTTACCACCTTGCTCGGGTGGGGGTAAGCTACTTATTAAACGTGATACTATTTAATTGTAGAATAAAGAAGAAAATGTTATATAAACAAAAAAATAAGTTAGAAACACACCCTAAAACTCCCTTTCAAAAATTTTTATCCTAAAAATTCTTTTTGGTTGCAAAAGATTTTTTGGATTAAAAAGTTTTGAGGGGAGAGTTTGAGAGGGGAACTTTTTCAAAAGTTCTCCTCTCAAGAAAAAAATAATAACAACTATTGTATCAAATTAAAAAGATAGCCTGAAATAATAATACCAGTTACACAAATAGTAATAAAAATATATAATAATTTTCTTTTAATAACTGTTCCAAGCATAACTATTGAAGGTAGACTAAGAGTTGTAACACTCATCATAAAAGCTAATACAGTTCCAAGACTTGCACCTTTATACAATAATGCTTCGGCAATGGGAATAGTTCCAAAAATATCAGCATATATTGGTGTGCCAACAAGAACAGCAAGTATAACATTAAAAGGATTATCATTTCCTAAAATTGGTAGTATGTATTGTTCTGGAATAATATTATGAATAAAAGCACCAATACCAACGCCTAACGCAATGTATTTCCAAAGCTTTTTGTATAATTTTATACTTTCGTTTTTTGCTTTTTCATGTCGCATTTTTTTAGTAATGCGAGGGATTAAGAGTGTAGGGCTTAGGGTTTGGAATGTTGGTACAATGATTTGATTTTCAAGTTTTAATGTATCAATAAGTATACCACCAAGGATTGCAATAATAAGTCCAAATAATACATAGAGTATTGCAATATGAATATTAAAAATACTGCTTAATAATATTAGACTTGCTAAGTCTACCATTGGTGAAGAAATTAAAAAAGCAAAAGTAATACCTAAAGGGATTTTTGCTCCCACAAAAGCTATAAATAACGGTATAGATGAACAGGAACAAAAAGGAGTTATCGTTCCTATAAGAGCAGATAGTATATATGACCAAAGAGAATTATTTTTTCCTAATAATTGTTTTGCTTTTGCTTCTGGAATATAGCTTTGAATAAAAGTAATGGCATAAATTAATATAAAGAGTAATAAAGATATTTTAATAAAATCATAGAGAAAAAAATGTAAACTTGCACCAAGAATACTATGAATATCAATGGTAAGTTTTTGTAATAAAATTCCTATTAAAGTATTAAGCCAATGCATTCCTAAAATTTGATTTTGGAAAAAATCAAAAATCATTGTTTTTGTCCTTTTTGTAATTCTTGTAAAAAGTTTTGATAGTGTTGAAGTGTTTCTTTATTAATGGAATAGTGCGACCATTTGCCTTGTTTTCTTGTATTTATAAGTTTTGCTTTTTCAAGTATTTTGGCATGATGGGAAAGTGTGGGTTGGGTTATGGATAATTTTTCTAAAATTTTACATGCACATAATTCACCTTGTGCAATGGTTTGTAAAAAAAGTATTCTATTTTCATCGCTTAGTGCTTTTGCTATTAAAAGTATGTCTTGCATAAAACCTCATATATATTGATAAGTATCTATATGAAATATAATTTATATATAGATAGTTGTCAATGTATAAAATTTTTGAAGTAGCTTAGAAAATCTTGCAAGAATTTTCACTTTATTGTATAAGGCTAGCTATGAGCTCAAAACGTATACTCTTTCTTACTCCTGCATCTGCTGTAACACGGATTTTCCCACAGCTTAGAAGTGCTGATATTGAAGCTTCTTTGGCAGAAAATGCTAAAGGAGCGTCTACTTTTATCGAGTCTTCTAAGCCACAATATATTATAAGTCGTCCTAGTTTACCTGGATATAAAGCTGAAGAAATATTTGCGGAAGCAAAAAATAATGACGAATACCCTCGCATTATTATTTTAGCTGAAAAAGGTACACCTGATGAAGCTCGTTATTATATGGATTTAGGGGCTTATGATTATTGGACAGATCCTTTAATTCTTGAGAAATTACTTTCTCTTCCTGAAAATCTTCCAGAACCAAAGAAAAATGAAGAAAAAAGTTTTGCACCTAAAATAGTAGGTAGTAGCCTTGCTATGCGTCGTGTTTTGGCATTAGCAAAACAAGTAGCACCATCAAAGGCAACAGTGCTTATTAATGGTGAATCTGGTACTGGTAAAGAAATGTTTTCAAAAAATCTTCATGCATGGAGTGATAGAGCAAAAGGTCCTTTTATTGCTATTAACTGTGCAGCATTACCTGAACATTTACTTGAAAGCGAACTTTTTGGCCATGAAAAAGGAAGTTTTACAGGAGCAATAGGACGAAAAATTGGTAAGTTTGAGCTTGCTAGTGGCGGAACATTATTACTTGATGAAATAACAGAAATGGATCTTGGTTTGCAAGCAAAGCTTTTGCGTGCATTACAAGAGGGCGAGATAGATCGTGTTGGGGGAACTGAAACAGTTAAAGTCGATGTTCGCGTTATTGCAACTTCCAACAGAAATTTAGAAGACTGGGTAAAAGAAGGAAAATTCCGTCAAGATTTATATTTTCGTTTAAATGTTATTCCGTTGCGTTTGCCTGCACTTCGAGAACGTGGTGATGATATTATTGAATTAGCACAATTTTTTCTTGAAATGTATACAAAAGAGTATGGGTTACAAAAAGCAAAATTTTCTGATGAGGCTATTCAGTGGCTAAAAAGATATGATTGGCCTGGTAATGTTCGTGAATTACAAAATCTTATGGAAAGAGCTGTATTGCTTGCAGCAGGTAAAGATATTGTGCCAGCTCATTTTCTTTTAGATGGAGATAATTGGCCATTGTTTGAAGATAATTTGTTAGATGATACTTCTTTTGAGGAAGAAAATTTAAAAGAAGAAAATAACCAAGAACAAATTGATGAACAAGAATCTCTTGAAGAAGTTACAGAAAAAAAACAAGAAAAAACTTCTGTAACAGATGAATTTTCAGGGGCATTAATGCCTTTACATGAAGTAGAACGTTTAATGATTAAAAAAGGCCTTGCTGTAACGCAAGGAAATAGAACACAAGCAGCAGAATTATTAGGAATTTCTGTACGAACTTTGAGAAATAAACTCAATGAATATAGAAGTATGGGACTTGATATAGAATAATATAACCAAGGAATACCAAGTGAATATTGCTTATAAGATTATTAAATCACACCTTGTTAGCGGAACTATGGAAGTTGGAAAAGAAATTTCCTTACGTGTTGATCAAACATTGACTCAAGATGCAACAGGTACAATGGCTTGGTTGCAGTTTGAAGCTTTAGGACGTGATAGCGTTCAAACAGAACTTTCTGTTTCTTATGTTGACCATAATACTTTACAAATGGGTTTCAAAAATCCTGATGACCATCAATTTTTACGTACAGTAGCAGCTCGTTATGGTGCTGTTTTTTCTGCTCCTGGTACTGGTATTTGTCATCAATTACATTTAGAAAATTTTGCAAAACCAGGAAAAATTCTTATTGGTTCTGATAGTCATACACCAACAGCTGGTGGTATTGGCTGTTTATCTATGGGAGCAGGTGGTTTATCTGTTGCACTTAGTATGGCTGGTGAACTTTATACTATATCTATGCCACAAATTGTGGAAGTACGTCTTTTAGGTGCATTACAAGGTTTTGCTCAAGCAAAAGATATTATTTTAGAATTATTACGCAGACTTGGTACTCAAGGGGGCGTTGGTAAAATTTTTGAATATACAGGTGAAGGTGTTGAAAGTTTATCTGTTCCAGAACGAGCTACTATAACAAATATGGGAGCAGAACTTGGAGCAACGGGTTCACTTTTTCCTTCTGATAATAAGACAAAAGAATTTTTACGTGATATGGGACGTGAAGAAGATTGGATATATCTTGCTCCTGATACCAATGCTCACTATGATGATTTAGTAGAAATTAATTTATCTGAACTTGTTCCTCTTGCTGCCTGTCCACATATGCCTGATAATGTTGTTCCTGTAAGTGAATTAGCAGGAATAAAAGTTGATCAAGTTGCTATGGGATCATGTACAAACTCTTCTTATGCTGATATGAAACTTGTAGCAGATATTATGCGTGGAAAACATGTTGCATCACATACAGATACTTGTCTTTCTCCTGGTTCAAGACAAGTTCTTTCTATGCTCATGGATAATGGAGCTATGACAAGCCTTTTAGATAGTGGGGTACGTTTACTTGAATGTTCCTGTGGTCCATGCATTGGTATGGGTTCATCTCCTCATACTGGCGGTGTTTCAGTTCGTACTTTTAACCGTAACTTTGAAGGTAGAAGTGGCACAAAAGATGCAAAAGTTTATCTTGTTAGCCCTGTAACAGCTGCATATTGTGCTTTAAATGGGGAATTTACTGATCCTAAAACTTGGGGTGAATGTCCTGTAAAACCAGTATTTCCTTTACATATTCCTTCTATTCGTCATCATTTTCTTTTCCCTGAAAAAAATGAAGAAGAAAGAAAAAATATAGAAGTGTTACGTGGTCCTAATATTGTAGCTCTTGAAAACTTTGATTCTCTTCCTGATGAATTAAATGGGGAAGTTGTGTTAAAAGTTGGTGATGGTATTACAACAGATCATATTATGCCAGCAGGTGCAGAAATTACAGCTCTTCGTTCCAATATTCCAGCTATTAGTGAATATGTTTTCTCTCGTGTTGATGAAGGTTTTGTAAGTAGAGCTAAAGCTATGCGAGATAATGGAAAAAGTGCATTTATTGTTGCAGGGAAAAATTATGGGCAAGGTTCAAGTCGTGAACATGCTGCATTAGCTCCTCGTCATTTAGGTATACGTGCAGTTATGGCTTTATCTTTTGCTCGTATTCATAGAGCAAATTTAGTTAATTTTGGGATTTTACCTCTTATTTTTGAAAATGAAGCTGATTATGAACGCATAAATTTAGGTGCAAAAATAATTGGAAAACCAAAAGTTTTAGAACATTCTAATCGTATGGCTTTAGAAGTTGAAGGAATTGGTGAAGTTTATTTTAAACACGACCTTACAGAAAAAGAGTTTCAACTTGTTTTAGCTGGTGGCTTATTAAATTTTATTAAAAATAGAAAATAATTCAGAGTAAAGGGGTTTTTCATGCTTGACGGTATGCGTTCTGGTGCTCAGTCTTGGTTTATAAAGTTAGCCTTTGGACTTATCATTCTTGTTTTTATTTTTTGGGGTATTGGCTCAAATTCCTCTTCTTCTGGTGTTGTTGCAAAAGTAAATGGTGAACCAATTACGATTAATGAATTCCAACAATCCTATAATCAAATGGCAAATGAAATTAAAAGTGTTATTCCTGATGTTACAGAAGAACAATTAAAAAGTTTTGCCTTAGAACAACGTGTTTTGCAAAATCTTGTGATTAATAAACTTTTTCTTGCAGAATCAAAGCGTTTAGGTATTGAAATTAGCATTGCTGAACTTCGTTCTGCTCTTATGGGTATTCCATTTTTTAATGATGAAACAGGCAAGTTTAGTCAAAAAGTTTATGAAGAACGTTTAAAAGCAGTAGGGCAATCACCTGCAAATTTTGAAAATTCTTTGCGTATGGATTTATTACCACAAAAATTTCAAGAAATTTTAACTTCTGGAATTTATGCTGATCCTGAAATTGCTAAAAAGATGTATGCATTTCAAGGTGAAAAACGTTCAATAGATTATGTGCTTTATAATGTAGATGTGAATGCTCAAAAAATTACAGATGAAGAAGCACAAAAAGTATATGAAGAAAGAAAGAATTTTTATACTATTCCAGCGCAAATTTCATTAGAATTTATTAATTTTACGCCTGCTTTAATGGCTGATGAAAAAAATATTTCTGATGATGAAGTAAAAACTTATTATGATAAAAATAAAGCAAGTTTTACTACTGCGGAACAAGTAAAAGCTCGTCATATTCTTATTAGTGTAAATGAAAAAGCTCCACAAAATGAAGTTGATAATGCTTTAAAACAAATTAAAGATATTGCAAGCAAAATTAAATCTGTTGATGATTTTGCAAAAATGGCAAAACAATATGGTCAAGATGGTACAAAAGCAAAAGGTGGCGATTTAGGTTGGTTTACTAAAGAACAAATGGTTCCTGAATTTGCTGATGTTGCTTTTACTCTTCCACTTGATACGCTATCAGAACCTGTTCGCACACAATTTGGTTATCATCTTATTTGGGTTGAAGATAAAAAAGAAGCACATGAACAAGCTTTTGATGATGTAAAAGATGATATTCGATATAAACTTGCAGTTGAAAAAGTAAATGCAAATTTGCAAGATACAGTTGATGCTTCTTTAGCTAATCTTTTAGCAAAAGCAGATATGAAAGCAGAAGCTGAAAAACTTCATCTTAAAGTTGAAAATACAGATTTAGTTGATGCTCAAGCTTTGGTTGATGAATATGGAATGCGTCAAGCTGATGTAGATGTATTGATGGGGCTTACTGAAGGTACTGTATGGGATACACCTCTTTCAGTAAAAGGTGAGCTAAGTGTACTTAAAGTTATAAAAAATAATAAAAGTGGTGTAAAAACTTTTGCTGAAGTTAAAAAAGAAATTATTGATGAATTGAAACTTAAAAAAGCACAAGAAAGTGCTATGGCTTTAGCAGAAAAACAAGTTAAAGATTTTGATAAAAATCCACCTAAAAATATTCAAACAAGTGTATTTTTTACCCGTGAAGGACAAATAAAAGATTTAGGTCCATTGCCAGATTTAGCAAAATTGGTTTTTGAAAATTCTAATAAGCAGTGGATAAAGAAAGCATTTCTTACAGATGAAGGTGCCATTGTTGCACGCTTAAATAAGATACAACAAGTAAAACTTGATAATTTCAAATTAGAAGAAAAAGATATTCTTTTGAATATGCAAGATGCTCAAAAAAATATGCTTTTTCAGGCGTATATCCTTATGCTTAATAAAGAAGTTAAAGTAGATATTTTAATGCCAGAAATTTTTAATAATAAATAATTCTAGGATTATTATTTTATTAATCAAGTTGCTTGACAGTATTTACTAGCAAGGCTAGGATATACAAAATCTTGAAAAGTTGTGTTCAAGAATTGGAGGTTGAAATGAAAAAGGTACTTATGTTATCTTTGAGTGCACTTGTAACTATTGCTCTTGCAATGCCTGCTGTTGCTGCTCGTCCTGCTGCTCCAGAAGGTCCGCTTAAAATGGCACTTACAAAAAATGCTGTAACATTTGATCACAAAGATCACGCATCTATTGATTGTGGAGTATGCCACCACCCTGTAAATGGTGCAGAAACTTATGAAAAATGTTCAACTGCTGGTTGTCATGATGCTTTAGGTGCAAAAGAAAAAGGCGTAAACAGTTATTATCGTATTGCTCACGATAGAAAATTAGAAAATAGCTGTTTAGGTTGTCACTCAAAAGTTGTTAAAACTGAAAAGGATAAGAGAAAAGCTCTTACTGGTTGTAAGGGATCTTCTTGCCATCCTTAATCGGCAAACATTATACTCATTGGGGCGAAAGCCTCAGTGAGTTTTTATCTTAAAAGTTTATAACAAAGAGGCAATATGAACGCTAAAAATTCTGATGAAATTATTGATTTAACAGAAGTTGTTAAAGTTGGGGAAGGTCTAGGCGTTTCCAGTAATTCAGCTTATTCTGAAAATGATGTATTGGACTCTTTGGTAAATGAATTAGAAGATACTAAAGATACAGCACCGTTAGTTGAAGAAGATGATGATAATGTTTTAGATCTTACAAATTTAGATAATCTTATAAGTTCATATAATATAGATACAGAACATCGTTCACAAAAAGAACAAAAAGAAAATGAAGAAATAGATACTATTCAAGAGCCAGTAGAAGATTTTGATTCAATTTTAAATGATATTAAATTAGATTTGGAAAATGATAATTTAGAAGAAGTAAATAATGATGAATTAATTGATTTAGGTACACCACTTATAAAAGCAGAACCTGTTATACAAGAAAATGTTACTTCTCAAGAAGTAGAAAAAAATATAATGGTAAATCAAGAAAATCAAAATAAAGTACAAGAAGTAGAAAAAACATCACTTGATATGCTTGAAGATGATGATCCTTTTGATATAGATAAACATTTTTCACAAGATAAAGATACAGAAAAAGAAACTACTGGATTTAATACAACTTTTACACAAGAACGAGAAGAAGATAAAGGGCTTCCTTTTGATTTAGATGTTCCTCTTTCTAGTCTTGATAATGAAAAAAATAATGATATTCCATTAAAAGATGATGATTTTAATTTAGATTTAGATGAAATAAAACAATCTATTGATATGCCATTAGTAGATGAAAGTGAAGATATAATGTCAGATGATATAGAGGCATTAACTAATGATATTATTAATGGTCCACAAGAAAAAGATAATAAAAATATTGTCAATGAACCTGTTTTGGATTTTGAAGATGAATTAACAGCTTTGGAAAACGAAAATAAAAAGCAAGTTACAGTGGAAAATAAAGAACAAGATATAGAACAGAATGTAGAACAATATAATATGCCAAAAGAAAAAATTGATGATGTATTAGCAGAAATTCCATTAGAAGATGATGGCATAGAACAAGATTTTGTAAGTGAGTTAAAAGAAGATCTCGATGAAGTTCCAGCAATGGATTTTTTTGAGAATATTGATGATAAAAAAGAGAATGATGAGTTAATTCAATCAGTAACACAAGTTATTGAATCAGATAAATCAAAAGAATCAGAAGTGTTACATGAAAATACTTTTGAAGATAAAATTCTTGAATTATCAACTAATATTGCATCATTGCAACAACGTTTTGTAAATAGTGATTCAAAATGGCAAGTTTCAAATTTAGAAATTACAAATAGAATTAGCTTAATTGAAAGTCGTTTTACAGAATTTGAAATGACAATGCAAAAAGAACTTGAGAGTTTGAAAGATCTAATAACACAACAAAATCAAGAAGTTGAAATTCCAAGTGAAATAGTGGAAAAATTATCAACTGTTGAAGAAAGATGTACTCAAGTGGAAATAAATTTATCTGAAGTACAAAATAATATTGTTCAGAACGTATCAGAAAAATTTGATGAAATAGAAAATAAAATATCTCAAATTAATCCAGATCAAGAAGTTATTAAACAAATAGAGACATTGGAAAATAAAATTGCTCAAGTTGAACAAATGGCATCACAAGATCAAGTAAATATACCTAATGAATTTATTGAAAGAATTGAAGATGTTGAAGGTAAACTTATACAATTTAAATCTATTTCAGATAGATTGGCTAATTTTGATGATATTTTTGCAGAACAAAAAATGCTAAGTGATGAATTAGCAAAGAAAATGGATACACAATTAGAAAGTGGAAATAATACCACAATGCTTGAAAATAAAATACAAGAATTAGAAGCTCAATTACAAATCTCAAATGATAAAATTGCAAGCTTAGAATTAAATTTAGAAAAAGCTGTAAGCATGGCTGCGGCAAAAGTCTTACGAGAAGAAATTATACCACTTTTAACAAAATAAATTTATGCTCCTTTGTGGAGCATTTTTTTATTGTATTTTTTTTTTTTTTTTGAGAGGGGAACTTTTACAAAAGTTCCCCTCTCAAGCTCTCTTTTCAAAACTTTTAATTAAAAACTCTTTTATGCATAAAAGAGTTTTTGTTGTTGTTTTAGCACAATAAAGTAATAGGTCAGCATAAATGCTATATTTTACGTTTACAGGGTTATTTAAGGATTTTGTAGGTATAAATAAAAAAGTTCAGTTAATTTATCTGAGTTGAATGTGTTATTAGGTTAAATAAAAAAGTTTGTATTTTATAATCTGATAA
>JAHHTE010000219.1 GCA_020024815.1 Mailhella sp. | reverse complement strand
ATTTATTTGTTTAATGTATTTTTCAAATTCAATAATGTTATTATTTAATTCTTTTAATAAATCTTCTGGATTTTCTGAAGGCTGTTCTCCTTCTTGTACTTTTGCATTTAATAAAAGTCGTTCTTTTAATTGATATATTCTTTTTTTCAAATCAGCACGTATTGTTAAAGCTTCTGCTAACTTCATAGTAACTTCCTTTAATTATTTTAAAATTATAAAGTATTAAATAAAATAACTCCATAAAAAAATTTAATATTGACTTAATACCCTATGGGGGTATAAGGTATATTTATACAAGTGAGGTTCAACATGAAATGTACTGATGAAAAATCCCTTATAAATCGGTTAAATAAAATTGAAGGACAAATTCGAGGAATAAAAAAACTCATTGAAGAAAATGGTGATTGCGAAAAAATATTAATACAAATCAGTGCTGCTAAATCAGCATTACATAAAACAGGACAAAATCTTTTAGAATCACATATAGAACATTGTGTACTAAACGATTTACGTCAAAACAACCATGCAAATGAAGAAGAAGTTCTAAAAAAATTAAGTTCTATAATAGAACAATTTTCCCGTTTAGGCTAATTCTTTTATATTATATAGGATAAGGATAAACATGTATGTTAAAAAATCTTTATGAACGAGCAAATACATTATTTAATATTTTATTTGCTCAAAATATGACTATTGTTAGTGGTATTTTCTTGGCTCTAGGTATTATTATGCAATTCATGGATATGAATTTCATATTCAATCCAATTTGGGTAACAATACTTATTTCTGCAACACCTATTATTTTCTTTGCATTAAAATATCTTATTTTGTACAGACAAATTACAGCTCTTGTGCTTATTTCTATTGGTATTTTATCTGCTCTTGCTATTGGAGAAACTTTTGCAGCAGCAGAAGTTGCTTGGATTATGGCTTTAGGTGAAATTTTAGAAGATAGAACAGTAAGCAAAACAAAACATAGTATACAAAACCTTATTAATCTTGTTCCAACAATGGCACGTCTTATTTCTCAAGATAAAGAAGAAATGATACAAGCTAAACAAGTAAAATTAAATGATATTATCCGTATTTTACCTGGTGAGCAAATTCCTGTTGATGGTGAAATTATAGCAGGTGCAACAACAGTTAACCAAGCTATTTTAACAGGAGAATCCTTACCTATTGATAAAAAAATTGGTGATGAAGTATATTGTGGAACATTAAATATGCATGGCTCTGTGGATATACGTTGTACTAATGAAAGTAAAAATTCTTCCATTCAAAAAATGGTGCGATTAGTAGAACAAGCCTCTGCTAACAACAGCCCAATCCAAAGAATTATTGATACTTGGGCAGTACGTCTTATCCTTATTGCACTAACTATTGCAGTATTAACTTATATCTTTACAGGTGATTTAATCAGAACTGTTACAGTATTAGTTGTTTTTTGCCCTTGTGCTATGGCATTGGCAACTCCCACATCTATTATGGCAGCCATAGGTCAAGCAAGTAAAAATGGTGTATTAATTAAAAGTGGACATGCTCTTGAGGCTATGGGAAAAGTTAATGCTATTGCTTTTGATAAAACAGGAACATTAACTACTGGAAAATTGACAGTTACAGATATTATTGCGGAAAATGGTAATCAACAAGAAGTGCTATTTCTATGTGCAGAAGCAGAACAACGCTCTGAACATCCCCTTGCTAAAGCTGTTCTACAACACTATAAAAAAGAGTCTCAAGAACCTTTGCCACAAGATGGTGAATTTTCAATGGAAGCAGGGCTTGGTATAGTATATAAAAACAATGCTCATACAATACGTTGTGGAAAGATTCAATATATGCAGCAAAATGCTATTGAAATTTCTTCTTCTTTGCAATCTCAAGAAGAAATTTTGAGAAAACAAGGAAAAGCTCTTATTTTTGTTGCAAAAGATAATCAATGCATAGGTATTATTACTCTTGCAGATACTATTCGTGAAACAGCAAAAGATAGTATTCAAGCTTTACATGAACTTGGTATAACAACAACTCTTTTAACTGGTGATAATAAAATTACAGCTGAATTTTTTGCAAATAAAATTGGTATTGATACTATTCACGCAGAACTTTTACCAGAAGAAAAAGTTCAATATGTACAAAAATTACAAAAAGAAAATACTGTTTGTATGATAGGTGATGGAGTAAATGATGCCCCAGCATTAAAATTTGCAGATGTTGGTGTAGCTATGGGACAAGCTGGAAGTGATATAAGCATTGAAGCAGCAGACATTGCTCTAATTGGTGAAGATTTAGGAAAAATTGCATATCTCAAAAAACTTTCTGATGCCACTGTATTTAGCATAAAATTTAACATTGCTATTGCATTTACAATCAATTTTCTTGCTATGATTTTAGGTATTATGGGAATTATTGGACCAGTTATTGGAGCATTAACCCACAATGGTGGTTCTATTTTAGTTATTCTTAATGCTGCTAGATTGTATGAAAAGAAAATTAAATAAATTTTAGCTTTTTTCTTGAGAGGGAAACTTTTGAAAAAGTTCCCCTCTCAAACTCTCCCCTCAAAACTTT
>JAHHTE010000218.1 GCA_020024815.1 Mailhella sp. | reverse complement strand
ACGATTAATGCAAGCATTTGAAATTTTATATAACAAGGAACAATTTATGAAAGACATTAAAAACATTGCACATAATCTTGTCGGAATAAATCAAATAAATAATCAAGCTATTGTTACTGTTACGACTACTTTAACCAATACAACAAATATGTTTACCAGTTTAGGTGGAGCTATTGGCACTATAATGACAAGCGAAGATTATAATAACTTGATAAATGAAGCAATAACGTATTCTTATCAAAATATGCATATTCAAGCCCCGAATATGCAGGGCATTTCAGATATAAAAGAAGCCCAAATACCCTCTTGCAGTAGTAGTCATCAGCTTTCCAAAAATACCATAAATCAACCCTTACAAAAGCAATACTCTCAAAAGCAAGGATATTCTAAACCGCATAGTACAACAAGAATAGCATCAGAAGCTCAACAAAATCTTATACGCAATTTATGTAATGAAAAAGGCAAAGACCTTAATACAATCCTTGCCCAATACAATAAAGAATTATCCACTATAACCAGTGCAGACGCTAATACTATCATACAAGAAATGAAAAATAGTTAAATAATACAATATGTTGTATAATAATCCTCTTTATGAGAAAAATTTTATACAAATAACATATTGAATTTACTAGAAAGAATAAAAAAGCTTATCAACTTCTTTTATTTCTTGTTCCATTCTTTTGCTAATTTCTGATGTAATAAATTCTTGTTGAATTTTGTATATAAAACGAATATCTGTAACTAAATGAATTACTGTATTTAATAAACTTCCTATATCTAAGGCTTTAGGATTTGAAAGAATACTTGCATAAATAATACTGCTTGATGACGCTATCATATTTGAAATAAGTAATATTTTTCTTGTTCTTACTTCATATTGCTGTATATTTTCTTGTTCTGTTCTAAAAAGCCCATGTACTAATCCTATAATTATATCGAATAGTTTTGAGATAATAAATGATGTACCAACAATTTTTATATCACGAGAGAAGCATAAAGCGTCATAGTTATCTTTATAAAGTTTGCTTGCAAAATTTTCATTAAAGCTTGAAAGCAATGGAACAGGTAAGCCCAACCTTGTATTAATATCAGATTTTAAATGTTGTGCTTGAGCAAAAATTGCTGCAGGCAAGTTTAGATAATCTAATTTTACTAATTCATAACTTTCTGAAAATAACGTCCAAATAGGAACAATTTCCCCTGTTATTTTCATAGGATTTCTTGTTACTCGATATGAATTAAAATTATTTAATGTCATCACATCGGTAAGGATATTCATTGTTCCAAAGAGCCACCCTAAAATAGGGTCATGCCCTAAAGTATATAAACGATGGTATCCTCCTCCAAGATAGATACCATTTTCTTTTGCTCCTCGCGTAATATCATAGGGAGGTGTTTGATATAATAAATTTATCCAATGTCCTTTTTCATGGTTTTGTAATTTTTCATCACGAAATTGATTATTTGCTTCTCGTTGAGCAGTTTTTATGGAATTATCATCATGTGCTAGTCTAGTAGTTTTATCAAAACTTTCCCCGTAATTAAATTTACTTGCAATCATAGGAAATAAAAGAGATTTAGTAACTTGTAACCCTATGGCTATTGCTAAAAAAGTTAAATCTGTTTTATTAATAATTCCTGTTTTTTCTTTAAATGTTTTGATAATTTGTTCTCTTTCTGCAAAAGAATCAGCAAGTTCTTTATCAGATAAAATATCCTCAAAAGTTACTATATGAGGAGAATATTCTTCTGCTTCTTTTACAATATCTTCCCAACTTTGTAATTTAGGTTTATTTTGAAATGTGTATGTTTCAGAATGGGATTTTATATTATTTTTTAATTGTATAATTTCTTTTTCTTTTCCTAATGATTGTAGTAATTTTAATGATTCTTCAATAGAAGAATCTGCAACAGTTCTTGTTATTTGCAATTCTGAATCATTAAGAAGAGAAGTAGATTAATCTAAGTTCTTTTTCAAAACTTTGCATAATACACTGTCTTCTTGGCTATATTCAAATTTATTCATATAGAGCCTATGCAGCAGTACCTAAATCATATCTAAGGTCATTAATGGCTGCTTGTAATAATGTATTTAAACTTGTTAAATATTCAATACGTTCTTTATCTGCGTTACTTTCATTTTTTAATGCATTTAAAATTGCCTGTTGTTTTGCCAATGCATTTTTATAAACAATTTCTTTTACTTCTTTTAATTTTTTATTTTTATAGTGTGAAGCTAAACCAACACCTAAACTTCCTAAAATAACAGCAGGTGCAGCTAAAACTCCAACACCTGCTACCATTCCTCCACCAATAAGCGAACCTGCTGCAGCTAAACCACTTGTAATTCCAGCAGCACTAATTCCTGTAACAGTTCCACCAAGATATAAACTAGCAAAACCTATTCCAGCCCCTACACCTGTTCCAACAGCTCCAGCTAATGCTTCTTGAATGGGAGAATCAGAAATTCTTTTACTTTTATCATTTAAAGCACTATCTGCTTCCGCAATAACATTTTCAACAGTTTTTAATGCCTCAATACTTTGAAATTTCATGTCTTTTTTTGATGTGATATA
>JAHHTE010000217.1 GCA_020024815.1 Mailhella sp. | reverse complement strand
ATAATGTTAATTGTGAAAGACAGCTTAATTCTAATAAAAATTTTTGAAAAAGGGTTTTAGGGGAAAATACTTTTTATAAAAAGTTTTTCCCCTAATTAATAAAAGAATGTTACAAAATATCTACAAAACTAGCTACCATTACAGCTTTTATTGTATGTAAACGATTTTCTGCTTCGTCAAAAACAAGTGAAGCTTTTGATTCAAAAACATCATTACTTACTTCCATAGCATCTAGTCCAAATTTTTGGAAAATTTCTTCGCCAATGGTTGTGTTTCTATCATGGAAGGCAGGGAGGCAGTGTAAAAATTTACAATCAGGATTTTGTGTCATTGCCATAACTTGTGAATTTATTTGATAAGGTTTGAGTAAGTTAATTCTTTCTTCCCATACTTCTTGTGGCTCTCCCATTGAAACCCATACATCAGTATAGAGAAAATCACAATTTTTGACACCAGCTTGAATATCATCAGTAATAGTTATTTTTGCACCTGATTTTTGGGCAAATTTTTGAGCCATTTCTTGGTATTGCATTTCAGGTTGTAAAGATTTTGGGGCAATAATTCGGCAATCCATACCAATAATAGCAGCACCAATCATTAGTGAATTAGCCATATTATAACGTGAATCACCAATATAAGCAAAACAGATTTGTGATAAATCTTTAGGGCAATGTTCACGCATTGTGAGAAAATCAGCTAAAATTTGTGTTGGGTGGGATTCATTGGTAAGACCATTCCAAACAGGAACATTGGCAAATTCTGCTAAGGTTTCTACTCTTGTTTGTTCAAAACCACGATATTCTATACCGTCAAACATACGAGCAAGCACTCTTGCTGTATCTTGCATTGATTCTTTTTTACCAATTTGTGAACCTGTTGAACCAAGATAAATTGCATGAGCTCCTTGATCAAAGGCAGCTCCTTCAAAAGCACATCTTGTTCTTGTTGAATCTTTTTCAAAAATAAGAGCAAATTTTTTACCTGCTAAGTATTTTTTTTCATTGCCTTCTTTATGGGTAGTTTTTAAATGTGCTGCAACATCTAATAAATATAATAATTCTTCTTTTGAAAAATCAGCAATTTTAAGAAAATCTTTTCCTATTAAAGAAATGCTCATATTATCCCCTTGTTATTAGCGTTCCATAATTTATTGATGAAAAATCATTTTTTGATAATGCTTGGGATAGTTCATCTAAAATTTGGGCTAATTTGTTAACATTTTTTCCATCAAAAATGAAAGCAGCCTTACAACCTTGTGAAATGGCGTGTTCACAACTTTCAACTTTTGGAATCATACCACCATAAATTATTTGTTGTTTTTTAAGTTTGTTAATAGTTGCAAAAGTTAAATGGGGTAATAATTCTTTATTTTCATCTAAAACACCAGCAACATCTGTTACAAGTATAAAAAGTTCTGCTTGTAATGCACCTGCCAATGCACCAGTAGCTGTATCTGCATTTATATTTAGGCTATTTCCTGTTTTTTCTTCATAACCAAGTGGAGCAAAAACAGGTACATAATTATTATTTAATAAAAGTTTACAAAGAGTTGGATCAATACTTATTACTGAACCAACAAAACCTAATTCAGTATCTGCATTTTTTTGTGCTTTTATAGTGCAAGCATCTTTTCCTGTAAGTCCAACAGCAAGAATATTTTTTTGGCATAAAAGACTTACAAGCCAAGTGTTAACATCGCCACAAAGTGCCATTTCAACAGCTTTTATAGTTTTTTCATTAGTAATTCGTAAGCCATTTTTAAAAGAACTTTCTATATGAAGATTTTCTAAAAGAGCATTGATTTGAGGGCCTCCACCATGACCTATTACAATATTCCAATTTTGCTTTGCTTGATAAATATTTTGAGCAAATGCTTGATTGAGCGTGTCATCACTCATGGAATGTCCACCATATTTTATGACAACTAATTTTTTCATAGTATATCCTTATAAATGTTGCATCATTCCTATTTCATCGCATTTATAAAATTTTGGACACTTGGAACATTCAGCCCAAACTACTGGGGGGATTTGTTCTCTTTCAATTTGTGTAAAGCCAACAGAGGTAAAAAACTTTGGTGCAAGAGTGAAAACAAATAAATGATTTACACCAATACTTTTTGCATTTTTTCTAAGAGCATTAATTAATAATTTTCCTAGTCCTCGACTTTGTAAAGCTGGGTGAACTGCTACTGATCGGATTTCTGCTAAATCTTCCCATAAAACGTGTAAACCTCCACAAGCTACCACTGTTTCTTTGTTGTCTATTTGTGCTGTAATAAGCATATAATCTTGTATGCTTTGATATAAATATAAAGGTCCACGTGCAAGCATAATTCTAGCTGAAGCAAATTCATTTATTAATGCTGACATAGCATTAACATCTGAAATACGTGCTTTTCTAGGTGCATTTGAAAGTTTTACTGTTTCTGGGTTAATTTGGGGAAGTTGTAAATTCCATTCACAAGGTTTAGCAGCAGTTGTACACATAACAAATCCTTTTAAACAATAATGTTAAAAAAATGATATTTGTATTTTTTATAATTATTTTACTGTAAAATCAAGAAAATAATAAGATATTTTTTTGGATAGCCTTACAAATATGTTAATCAAAAAAATAATATTTTGAATTAGGTAATGTTATAAG
>JAHHTE010000216.1 GCA_020024815.1 Mailhella sp. | reverse complement strand
ATCTTGTATTGCAACAGGTTTTGAAATACGATGTCTTTTTATTTTCTTTGTATAAATCATACATGAAGTTTAAACCTTCTCTTAATTATTTTCAATCTTTTCTAACTAAGTAAAACTATTTAGTTAATTTTATTTTATTAAATTATTTTAATATTTAACATTTTTTTAAGTCTGCTTTTTCAATGTATTAACCACATTACAAGGGTTTACAAGGTATAGTCATTTTCAATTTGTTATGTTAGTATTATCGAATAATCTTAATGAGAGTTTTTATATGATTTCAAGACCCCAAAATTTACCTAAAACTATTCTTTCAAATAATGCTGAACTTGTTCTTTCAAAACGTTATTATCATAAAGACAATGATGGAAAAATTATAGAAACAGCTACTGACCTTTTTTGGCGTGTAGCTTCTGCTATTGCAAAAGAAGAAGAAAAATACCCAAAATCTTCTTGGAAAGCACAAGCATTAGCTGAAAGATTTTATGAAATAATGAGTAATGGCTATTTTCTTCCTAATTCACCCACACTTATGAATGCAGGCTCACCTTTAGGACAACTTTCAGCTTGTTTTGTTCTACCTGTTGGTGATTCTATTGAAGAAATATTTGATGCCATAAAATATGCTGCCATGATTCATAAATCAGGTGGTGGAACTGGTTTTTCTTTTTCTAATATTCGTTCCAAAGATTCAAGAGTTGGTACTACTGGTGGTGTTGCCTCTGGACCTGTTTCTTTTTTACGTATTTTTAACACAGCTACGGAACAAATAAAACAAGGTGGCACAAGACGTGGTGCAAATATGGGCATTTTACGTGTTGATCACCCTGATATTTTAGATTTTATTAAAGCAAAAGAACAAGAAGGAGAATTTATTAACTTTAATCTTTCTGTTGCATTAACTGAAAAATTTATGGAATCAGTTGAAAAAGCAGAAGATTATAATTTAATTGACCCTCACTCTGGAGCTATTAAAGGTTCTTTAAATGCTAAAGAAGTCTTTGACTTGTTAGTAAATAAAGCATGGATAAGTGGTGATCCTGGTATTATTTTCTTAGATAGAATAAACCGTGATAATCCTACACCTAATCAAGGCACTATGGAATCTACTAATCCATGTGGCGAGCAACCACTTCTTCCTTTTGAAGCTTGTAACTTAGGTTCTATTAATCTTTCAAAATTTGTTCTAAATAATCATTCTGAAGAAAAAACAGATTCTATTAATTGGAACTTATTAAAAGAAGTTATTCATTCTGCAATACGTTTTTTAGATAACGTTATTGATGCATCTAAATTTCCTCTTGATAAAATTGCAGATAAAGTTCGTATGAACCGTAAAATTGGTCTTGGTGTAATGGGCTTTGCCGATATGCTTTTTGCACTTGAAATTGCTTATGATAGTGAAGAAGCACAAAAACTTGCTGAAAAAATTATGGAATTTATCCAAACTGAAGGAAGAAATGCCTCTAATATTCTTGCAGAAGAACGTGGAGCTTTCCCTGCTTTTGGTGAATCCATTTATAAAGAAGGCAAACCATTACGTAATGCTACCATTACAACAATAGCTCCAACAGGTACACTTTCTATTATAGCTGGTTGTTCATCTGGTGTGGAACCAATTTTTGCTCTTGCTTTTGCAAGAAATGTTATGGACGGTGATAGACTTGTTGAAATCAATCCTTATTTTGAACAAGCACTAAAAAATGCTAATCTCTACAATGAGGAAATAATGGAAGCAATTACCAATATTGGTTCTATTGCAAATTTTGATTTTCTTCCTGACCATCTTCGTGAAATATACGTTACTGCTATGGATATTTCTGCAGAAGCACATCTTAGAATGCAAGCTGCTTTCCAAAAATATACAGATAATGCAGTATCTAAAACTGTAAACCTTCCTAACAATGCAACTATCCAAGATATTGACCATATTTACAAACTTGCCTACACATTAGGTTGTAAAGGGGTAACTGTTTATCGTGATGGAAGTAAATCAGGACAAGTTCTCACAACAGGTGAAAAGAATAAAGAAGATGCAAATCAAACAACATCATCTATTTCTAGTGTAGTACGTCAACGTCCTGAAATTGTTAATGGTTTTACACAAAAAGTAAAAACAGGACTTGGAGTTCTTTATCTTACAGTGAACGAAATTGAAGGACAACCTTTTGAAGTCTTTACAACAATAGGCAAATCAGGTCGTTCCATTACTGCAAAAGCAGAAGCTATTGGTCGTCTTGTTTCTCTTTGTTTCCGTTCTGGAGTACCAGTTCGTGATGTTGTACAACAACTTAAAGGTATTGGTGGTGAGCACCCTGTTTTCCAAAAGAAAGGTATTTTACTTTCCATTCCTGATGCAATAGCATGGGTACTTGAAAATAGATATTTAAAAGGTGAAGCACCTGTTCTTGCAACAAAAGATCAAGATTTACAAAATCCTGCTTGTCCTGAATGTGGATCTGAAATGACATTTCAAGAAGGTTGCCATATTTGCCAAAACTGCGGATATAGCCGTTGTGGATAATTAATTTTTCATAACAAAATAAAAGCCATATTATTTTATAGTAATATGGCTTTTTTATATAGAATACATTTCTAAATTAATGTTATTTTTTTGAGAGGAGAACTCTTGAAAAAGTTCCCCTCTCAAACTCTCCCATCAAAACT
>JAHHTE010000215.1 GCA_020024815.1 Mailhella sp. | reverse complement strand
CTCTTTATTTTTATTATAATAATATTTTTATCAAATTATTTTCTTGCATTATTTTTAATTTTAAGATAAATAATGTTCCGGTAATAGTAATTATTATGAATAAGGAGAGCAAATGAAAACTAGTACTTTAGTGCTTATGGCAAGTGGCGTATTAGTTGCATCTATTGCTTCTTTTTCTGTCAATGAAAGTATTGGAGCAGAAACAGAAGATAAAAAGGTGTTATCTAAAGCACAAATGGAAAAATTTTCAAAAGTATCAGACATTGTTTTAGACAAATGTATGGCATGTCACTCACGTGATTATGATTTGCCATTCTATGCTAAAATTCCTGGTATTAAAGAAATCATTGAAAAAGATTTCAATGATGGTTTACGGGCTATGGATTTAAATCTTGAGCTTGTTGGTGTTGCAAAAGACAAACCAGTAAGTGAAGCTACTTTAGCAAAAATGGAATGGGTTATTAAAAATGAAACCATGCCACCAGCAAAATTTACAGCTGTTCACTGGGGTAGTAAAGTTACAGCAGAGGATAAAAAACTTATCCTTGAATGGGTTGCAGAAAACAGAGCTAAATATTATGCAACAGGTTTAGCAAGTCCTGAACATGCAAATGAACCTTTGCAACCATTACCTGATAAAATCCCTTATGATGCAAATAAAGTTGCTCTTGGCGAAAAATTATTTAAAGATAAACGTCTATCAAGTGATAATACTGTTGCCTGTGAAAGCTGTCATGCTTTTGATAAAGCAGGTACTGATAATAGCCGTTTTTCAACAGGAGTTGATAAACAAGTTGGTGATATTAATGCTCCTACTGTTTTCAATGCTGCCTTTAACGTTCGCCAATTCTGGAATGGTAGAGCTGCTGATTTACAAGAACAAGCTGGTGGACCTCCATTAAATCCAATTGAAATGGCAAGCAAAAACTGGAATGATATTATTAATAAACTTCAACAAGATGAAGCATTAACTGCTGAAGTAAAATCTGTTTATACTGATGGTTGGACAGAAAAAAATATTACTGATGCAATTGGTGAGTATGAAAAAACTCTTATCACCCCAAATAGCCGTTTTGATAAATGGTTAAAAGGTGATAAAAATGCCCTTACTGCTGAAGAAATTCAAGGGTATGAACGCTTTAAACAATATCGTTGTTCAAGTTGCCACGTAGGTAAAGCTATTGGTGGTCAATCTTTTGAGTATATGGATCTCAAAAAAGATTATTTTGCTGATCGTGGTGAACCTCTTGGTTCTGATATAGGTTTAAAAGGCTTTACAAACAAAGATATTGATTTACACCGCTTTAAAGTTCCAACTTTACGTAACGTTGAATTAACATGGCCTTATATGCATGATGGAACTGTTCAAACATTAGATGAAGCAGTGAAAATTATGGGAACATATCTTTCAGGTATGGATATTCCAGAATCTGATAGAAAGCTTATTGTTGCATTCCTCCGTACCTTAACTGGTGAATGGAATGGTGAAAAAGTAAAAGGAACACCTGTTCAAAAATAGTACATAAAAAAACACCCCATTTGGGGTGTTTTTTTATAAATAGAAATTAAAATAGTATGATATTTTTTATTGGTTAATAGTAATTTTTAGGTATAAATATTATTTTACACGATATGTAATAATACCTTTATAATTTATACAATTAATAGCAGGGTCATTATTTAAACGTTGTTTAAATTCTTCGATATTTTCAACATTTCTTGTTGTTAAAAATGTTTCTAACTCAAAGCTATTCATAGGGTGTCTTTTACAAATACTTAAAACAGCTTCGTATGAATCTTGAATTTCACTAAAAAAATTACCTGAACTAAGCATATCAATGGAAATGGCTGATAGAGTTTGTACTGCTTTTTGAATTTGTTTTATATCAGGACATTGAACATTACTTTCTGCTGGAGGTCGAACAGGTGTATTTACGTACACTCTATCATATTGAATGGCTTTTAATTGTTCTGCAAAAGCATTTATAGCTTCATCATTATCATTTATTCCTGCTATGAGCATTATTTCTATCCATAGTTTACCTTGATATTTATGAGAAAATTCAATTAATCCTTGTATTGTTTGATCATATTTTACAGAAACATGGGGTCTATTAATTTTTCTAAAACTTTTTTCATCAAAAGCGTCCATAGAGGGAAGAACTAAATCTGCGTCCATAAGTTCTTGTTGAACTTGTGGGTCTGCTAAAAGTGATCCGTTTGTGATAACAGCAATGGGTTTATTGGTTACTTTTTTTAGACTAATAATAAGTTGTCCTAAATTTTGGTAAAGAGTAGGTTCTCCTTCACCAACAATGGTAATAATATCAAAAAGATCTTGATTATTTTGGTATGCAGAAAATTCATTGAGAATATCTTGAACAGAAAAAAATTCTTTTCTAGTTGATGTCATGTGTTTTGTTCGTCCTAATTGACAGTAAATACAGGAATAGGAACAGGTTCTTTCTGGAATAGGACTTACTCCTAATGAATTTCCTAATCTTCGTGAAGGTACTGGACCAAAAAGATATTTATATGTATTCATAATATTACCTTATAAAAAAAATTATAATAATTGTATGCTTTTTATTATAAAATGTTAATAGAGTGTGTTTTTAAATTAATTTTATTTTTTTGAGAGGAGAACTTTTGAAAAAGTTCCCCTCTCAAAC
>JAHHTE010000214.1 GCA_020024815.1 Mailhella sp. | reverse complement strand
TTTTTGGGGGAAATGATTTCCCCCAACCCCCCTCAATCAGGCAAATTTATTGAAATTTATTTCAATAAATTTGCCCGGCTTGAGAAGTTTTGCGTTTTTCATTTCACACAAAAAGGTATTTTTTTGTACTATAAATTGCCTTACGTACTTAATTTTAAAAAGTTTTGTGGGGGGTTTTAGGGGGAGAACTTTTTCAAAAGTTCCCCCCTAAAAAATCCCGAAAAAAATTTTATAATATTTTATTCTTCATAATAATTAGCTTGAGCTATTTTCATAGGCATAATAAGCACAAGATAATCAGGGTCTTCACTTCCTCCAATTCCGCAAGGTCCTTCTGCTGTTGTAAGTGTCCATTCAAGGTCAGCAGATTGAAAATGCCCTAAAATTTCAATAAGGTTTTTGGTAGGAAATGCTATTTTTTCAATTTCACCAGTATAAGTTAAATCAAGTTCTTCTGTTGCAGAACCTGTTTCTTGTGCTTGAGCTGATAAAATAGCCATATCACTTCTTAGATTAAAATATGTGCAACGATCATTTTCATTATTAAAAATATAAATACGATCAAGGGAATCCATTACTTCTTTTTTATTAACTGTAAGTTTTGAAGCTTCTGGATCATTTAATTTGTTAATAAATAATTTGTAATCTGGATACGTAGCAATAGTTCTTGGCATACTGATATGTTCAGAACCTTTATTATTTTTAATATGAAAACGGCGTTCACTGATATTAAAGCTTATTTCATCATCACTAAGCCATTTTTTAATTTCTTGTACATATTTTTTTTGAATTAAAAGTCCTTCTTCTCCAAGTTTTTCAGCAATTTCATCATTTACAAAACTAGCTAAGGCAAACTGATGTCCATTTAATCCACATATATCTACTTTACCTTCATTTTTTTTCATATAAAGGCAAGATAAAACTTCTTGATCATCACTAATGCAAAACGTTACCTTATCAAGTAATTCTTGGAAATAATCCCCAGCCCAAAGTACAGAACCTTCTTCTGGAAATGGTGGCAATGCTTGAAACCATACAGGGTCAGAAACTGGAAGTTTATAAGAACGTCTTCCTTGTTCCACTAAAAGATTATTTGTTTCTGTATCTAAACGAAGAACAATTTCACCGTTTGGTAATCTTCTAATAAGTTCAACCAAAGCTTTACCATTTACACCTACTTGCCCTATTTCTTCTACTTTAGCTGAATATGTTCCTGTAAATTCAATATTCACATCTGTTGCCATAACAGTAATAGTATTATCTTCTTTTGCTTGTAGCCACACAGAACGTAAATATTGTGCTCCAGCTTTAACAGGAATAATGGAAGCTGCTTTTATAAAGCCATTTATAATTTCTTCTTTTGTAATAGTTACTAACATAAATATATTCCTTTAATAGTATTTAATATATGTTTGTTACTTTGTTCCTAACTAAGATAACTTTTTTATTTAATTACCTTAAATTATGAACATTTTTAGGAACACAAGTAACATAAGGAACAAAATAATATTATTTTACATATAAAATATGTTTTTTACATTGATTTGTTACTTCTGTTACTAAGTTGTTCATAATTTTGTTCGTAACCCTTAAATCTTCAATCTTTTTGATAGAATGAGCTATGGTTGAATGGTCTTTTCCACCAAAAATTTTCCCTATTTCCATATAGGTTTCGCCTAAAATTTCTCGACATAAATATATAGCTAAATGGCGAGCTTCTACAATTCTAGGAAAACGTTTTTTACCTTTTAAATCTTTTATAGTATATCCATATTCTTGTGCGACAATACTTATTATTGCGTCAGGATTAATGACAAAATTTTGTCCTTGTTTTGCTACAATACGCTCAATTTCATTTGTATCAGGTATTTTATTTGTTTTTAATACATATAATTTGAGATGATTAATGATTGTTTGTATATTTCTAAATCCAGAGCTACGTCTTGCAATATTAAGGCATTGTTCCTTTGTTAGGTGAATATTTTCTTTTTCTGTTTGTTGTTGAATATAGCGTACTCGTATGTCTAAATCAGGCTCTTGCATGGTAAAGCATAAACCCATTGAAATTTTAGATTCTAAACTTTTAGGTAAATCAAGTGAATTTTCATCTGTATTTTGCGTAATAATGATAATGATATGTTTTGTTATTAAATTTTCTATATAATACGTAACTTGTTCAGCTATGGTTTTATCCCTTGCTAAACTTTGAATATCATCAAGAATAAGGACTTTTATTTCTTTTAATAAGGTAAATTTTTCTTTTATTTCCTGTTGTGATAAAAAAAGTAAATCACCTGATTTTATACTTGTGATACTACGTGGATAAAATTTACAAAGATTTTTAACTAAATGGCTTTTTCCTGTTTCTGTTTTACCTTTTAATAAAATAGGATTGAAAATAAAGGGAATTTGTTCATTTAAATAAGCAAATAATGCATTTAATGTTTGAATAATTTCAGCGTTTTTTTGATTAATAAGAACTTCTTCAAAAAAGAGCGTTTTATCCAAAATTTATTCCACCTTTTACCTTTTAACAGAATAATTATAGCGTAAAATTGGAAAATAGACAAGTTTTTTTTATAGACTTAGTCCCCTACATAAAAATTTAAATATTCTCTTATATTTGATTTTATGGCGTGTTATTTTGGCGTATACGTGAAATAAATATTTTAACCTCATAAATACAGACTATAATTT
>JAHHTE010000213.1 GCA_020024815.1 Mailhella sp. | reverse complement strand
TTTGAGGGGAGAGTTTGAGAGGGGAACTTTTTCAAAAGTTCTCCTCTCAAGAAAATAAAATTAATTTAGAAGTACATAATAATCTTGTCAGTTTGTAGGAAAGTAGGTATATTAAATTACATTATTAAATTGAGGTGTCACTATGTGTTTAGCTGTACCTGTTTGTGTAACAGAAATAATTGATGATGATATAGCAAAAGTTCGTGTTGGAGAAGGGGAAACATTTCTTACTGTTTCTACCATGCTATTAGAAAATAAACCTAAAATAGGTGATTATATGATTGTTCATGCTGGTTTTGCTTTGCGTATTTTAGATATGCAAGAAGCAGAAGAATCTATAAAACTTTTGCGAGAAGTTGCTGAAAAAGGGCAGGTTGTTGATTTTTAATCACTTTTAATTCTTGGGGGCAAGAATGCAAAAAAGTTATTTTGTACTTCTTCTTTGTGGAATTGGTTACTTACTTAGTTTGTTGTCAAGAAGCTGTCCTACTGTTTTAGTGGATTATATGGTGCAAGATTTTGCATTTACCCCTCAAAATATTGGTTTTGTAAGTGCTGCAACAATGTTCTCCTATGGTTTTATGCAATTACCTGCTGGAATATTGGCTGATGCTTTTGGACCACGCAAAATTTTAATTATTTTTACCTGTATAGCGGGCATAGCTACTCTTGGTTTTGCTTTTTCGGAAAATCAAATACAAGTAGTTATTGCTCGCTTTTTTATTGGTGTTGGTGTTTCTTTGTCTGTTATTTCCATTACAATGTTAAGTCTTTGGTTTACGCCACAAACTTTTGCAAGAGCAAATAGTATTTTATGTGGTATTAGTGAGCTTGGACCTGTGCTTGCGGCAACACCGCTTTTATTTGTTGTATATTTATTGTCTTGGCGTGGGGCTATGGTATTAATGGCTTTTATTTTACTTGGTCTTACGCTTTGTTGGTTTTTGTTTATTCCAGAAGTTTCGCCTTATCAAGTTGTAAAAAAAGAAAAAGCTACCTTTAAAAGTGTTTTTCAAGGTCTTATGATTGTTGCAAAAAATAAACAATTTTGGCCTTTATGTCTATGGCAAATGGTTGCAACTGGTTCTATTTATATGATGATTAATTTATGGTTTGTTGAATATATGCAAAAAACTTCTAGTTATAGTTTTATGCAATTATCATCAGTTATTTCTATTGGGGGAGCTTGTCTTATTTTTATTCAATTTTCTGTTGGATTTTTATCTGATATTGTTTTCAAAAGTAGGAAAAAAGTTCTTATTTTAATTACAAGTATTTATTTTATTCCTTGTTTACTTTTTGTTGTAGCAGCAGGACATTTAAATTATATCATGTTTGTTATTCTTGGTATTATGTTTATGTGTGGTGTTTCAGGTTCAAATATTTGTAATACTATGGTAAAAGAAATATGTCCAAAAGAATTAACTGGTACTGCTCTTGGGTTATTTAATATGTTTTATCCTCTTTGGACAGCATTAACTCAAGTGTTATTTGGAAATATTTTAGTTTATGCTACTAATGCAGGATATAGTGTTATTACTTCTTATCGTCTTGCTTGTGGACTTGTTTTATTTAGTGCAATATTGGCATTAATTTGTAGTTTTATTGCAAAAGATACCTATGCATTATCACATGCTTCTAATGAATAATAGGAATATAATGAAAGAAATTAATTTATTTGCTATTCAAGGTTTTAAAATTGGTCATGCTCAAGATGAAAAAGCAGGGACTGGAATAAGTGTTTTTTTGTTTGATGATTGTTTTCCTGTTGGAGTAGATATACGAGGTGGAGGACCAGCAAGTCGAGAAACTCCTTTATTATCTCCTTACATGGGAGCAAATGGTTTGCATGCTCTTGTGCTTTCTGGTGGGTCTGCATTTGGACTTGATGCCAGTGGAGGAGTTTTACAATTTTTAGAAGAAAGAAATATTGGTTTTGATACTGGTATTACAAAAGTTCCATTGGTTTGCCAATCATGTATTTTTGATTTAGCTTTAGGTGAAAAAAATATTCGTCCTACAAAAGAAATGGCGTATCAAGCTTGTATAAATGCAGATAATACAACTCTGTTAGAAGGTAATATAGGTGTTGGCATTGGGGCAAGTGTTGGTAAAATGCAAGGTATGGATTTTGCCATGAAAAGTGGGGTAGGTGTTTTTGCAGTTGAATATAATGGGATACAAGTAGGAGCTTTTGTTGTTAATAATGCCCTTGGTGATATTTATAACCCAGAAACAAATAAAAAACTTATTGGTATGTATGATAGAAAGCATAAAAATTTTCTTTCATCAAATGAAGCATTATTAAGTACAATTCAAAGAAATGAAAATCTTTTTCAACCTGTTACAAATACTTGTTTGGGAATTATTTTTACTAATGCACAATTTAATAAAGCAGAACTTGGCAAAATTTCTTCTATGGCACATAATGCGTTAGCTAAAACAATTTCACCAGTGCATACAATGGCAGATGGAGATACAATTTATACCGTATCAATTGGAAAGAAAAAAGCAGATATTAATGCCATAGGTTTATTAAGTACCCTTGTTATGGAAAAAGCTATCGTGCGATCAGCAACACAAGCAACAAGTCTTTATGGATTACCAAGTTATCAAGAAATTTAATGAGGGTATATTTTTTAGGGGGAAAACTTTTGCAAAAGTTTTCCCCCTAAAACCCCCTTTCAAAAACTTTTAATAT
>JAHHTE010000212.1 GCA_020024815.1 Mailhella sp. | reverse complement strand
AAATACTACATTATTATTTAAAAGTATTTTTTTATGTTCTTGATATTTTGAAAATATGTGTTTTGAATATTCTTTTCCTGTAATTTCTGCAGCTTGAATAATATTTTCTTGAATATCTTTTCGTAATTTATTGAATTTATTATTATTCATTATTATTGCAGCACGAGAAAATTGGTGGTTACTTATAATTGCATATTTTGCAACAGTATCAAGTCCTTCACTTATAATAATATCCCAGTTAACATCAGTTATATCAATTTCTTTATCAATAAATGCTTTTTTTCTTTCACTAAAATTGATTTCAATAGGATTAGCCCCTATTGCTTTCCATATTTCATTATAAAGTGGAATAGAAGGAATACCAATTTTTAAATTTTTTATTTGTTCAGGCATTAAAAGAGGTGAATTAGAAAGAAGAATACGTGAAGGTCTATACCAATTATCTGCAATAATTCGTAAATTATGTTTTTCACTAAGTGTTTCTTTTATTGAATTTAAAATTGGATTTTTTACAAATTTTTTTAAATGTTCAATATTATCGAATAAAAAAGGAAAATTTATAAGTTCCCATATTTTATCCACTTCTGCAAGCCAATCTATGGCAGCACAAAACATATCAATTTCCCCAGTAATCAGTTTATTAATATGTTCACTACCATTACCAAGTTTAGAAGAATGATGAATTTGGACTTGAATTTGTCCATGTGTTAGTTCTGTAATTTTTTTTGCAAAAAAATACGTATAATCTGTTAATAAAATATGAGGTGGATTTAAACAGCCAATATGTAATATTTGACTGTCTTGAGATAAAATAGGATTAATAATTGTTGCTTTGCCTTGTTTTTTTATAACAAGTTTTTCATTTGCAAGCATGTCAATAGCATGCCGTATAGTATGCCGTGATACACCAAATCGTTCCATAAGGCTTGATTCGGAAGGCATAGGACTATTGGGAGTTAATATATAATTAATTATTTCATTACGTAATTCGTAATAAATTTTAGCATATTGTGGAGCTGAAGTCTCTAAAACATTTTTTTTCATATATCTCACCCAATAAAAAGACTATACTCTATTAAAAATGGAATTGCAAATTAGAAATAAGAAAAATTTTATGAATTATAATAAGTTATTATAGATTGTTAATGATTAAAAATAAAATTTAAATTACATATTTTTTTACTTTTTATTTTTTTTATATTAAAATTGTAAATTATGAATAAAACAAGAGAAGAAAAATGAAAATAATATATCCTAATGAGCAAGAATTAATACAATGGAGAAGATGTCTTCATAAACATGCAGAACCTGGTTTTGCAGAGTTTTGGACAACCAATTTTATTTTAGAGCAAATACAAGGATTAAATTTAAATATAACGTTAGGAAAAAATGCCATAGATACAAGCTCGTTACTTGGTTATCCTTCTCAAGATTTTTTGGATACTTGGAAAAAAAAAGCTTATGCTAATGGTGTAAGCCTTGCTAATATTGATATGTTAGAAAATATAACAGGTCTTATTGTAGATATTTGGCCTAGTAAAATAGATAATAAACAAAAAGTTCCAACTATTCTTTTTCGTTTTGATATTGATGCAGTACAAGTAAATGAAGCTGAAAATATATCACATAAACCATTTTTACTTGGATTTTCGTCAATAAATAAAGATGTATGTCATTCTTGTGGGCATGATGGACATATTGCCATAGGAATAGGACTTATTAAAGCATTGGTTTCAATTCGAGAACAATTAGGTAATGGAGTAAGGATTATTTTTCAACCAGCTGAAGAAGGTGTACGAGGGGCAGTTGCTTTTAAAAAATATTGTAAGGGTATAAAATATGCCATTATTGGTCATATCGGTATGAAAGCACATAATAACTATGAATTAGTTTGTGGTGTAAAAGGATTTTTTGCAACAACAAAATTTGATGTAATTTTTATAGGAGCATCATCTCATGCTGGTGGAGAACCTGAAAAAGGTAAAAATTCTCTTTTAGCAGCAAGTAATTGTGCTATAAATCTTCATGCAATATCACGTGATGGACGGGGAGAAAGTCGCATTAATATTGGAGTATTAAAGGCAGGAACAGGGAGAAATGTTGTTCCAGATCAGGCTTATTTATCTTGTGAAACTCGTGGAGCAACATCAGATATTAATGAATGTATTTTTGAAAAAGCACAAAATATTATTGAAGGTTGTGCTAAAATGTATGAACAAGAATATAAAATTAATATTGTTGGAAAATGTGATAGTGCTGCAAGTGATACAGAACTTATTGAAAAAATTTATAATGTAGCTCAATCAATACCATATTTCCATAATGAAAAAATAAAAAAAATGGAAATTGGTTATGGAAGTGATGATGCTTGTACATTAATGCATGAAGTACAAAAACAAGGTGGTTTAGCCTCATATATTATGCTTGGAAGTAATCTTGCAGCAGGACACCATGATTCTTATTTTGATTTTGATGAAAGTATTCTAAAACCAGCTGTGGAACTTTTTGCTCGATTAGCATATCAATTAACTAATTAAAATGTGTTATTAAATTGATTTTATTTTTTGAGAGGAGAACCTTTAAAAAAGTTCTCTTCTCAAATTCTTTTTTTAGGCTTTTAATAAGTAATGTTTTCTAATTTAATACGTTTTTTTAATTGTAAAACGAAGTGCGACAGGTATTAAAAAAAAGTAGCCCAATACAAA
>JAHHTE010000211.1 GCA_020024815.1 Mailhella sp. | reverse complement strand
AAATTTCAAATTATTTTTTCTTATTCACTAAATATGTTCCTATTTTATTATAGCTTATTTTTATATAGAATAATAAAGAGTTTTCCTCATACTCTCACCTCATTATAATTTTATAACAAAGGAAATTACAAATTAAAACAGCAAATAGTTAAGCAAAATTAATTTACAAAACCTGCTGTCGCTATTCATAAAGCTTGTTTTATGACAATATTAGTACTATCCTCCAAAACAATACCACATTCCACAAACTTCTAGCAAATAGCTTTACTCCATTTCTAAAAAGTGAAACTTTTTAGATTAACGACATTATATGAATATTATTTATATTTTTACACCATTCTCTTATTAAAATAATAATAAAAAATATTAAAACAATACTTATTTATTTTTTTGCAATGAATTATCATTAAAATAAAAAGAAAAGGCTTGACCTCAAATAACATTTGCTTATAATTTTCTTCGATACGTATAACTAATAACAATAGGAATTTATTATGGCTATACATGTAGTAGATCATCCCCTTGTAAAACATAAACTTGGACTACTTCGCCGAGTTGAAACTCCAACAAATGAATTTAGAAACATTGCTAAAGAAATTACAAGACTTTTAATGTACGAAGTAACAAGAGATTTCCCTCTTGAAAAGAAAATGGAAAATGGTTGGGCAGGTCCTGTTGAAGTTGATTTTATTCCAGGAAAAATGGCAACAATAGTTCCTATTTTACGTGCTGGATTAGGATTAATGGACGGTGCTCTTGATATGATTCCAGGTTGTAAAATTAGTGTGGTAGGACTTTATCGTAATGAAGAAACACTTGAACCTGTTGAATATTATGTAAAGCTTGCTAAAGATATTTCAAATCGAGTTGCAATTATTCTTGACCCTATGCTTGCTACTGGTGGCTCTCTTATTGCAACTATTGAACTTTTAAAACGTCATAATGTAAAGAAAATTTATAGCTTAAACCTTGTATGTGCTCCTGAAGGTGTTAAAAAAGTTTTAGATTTACATCCAGATGTTGAAATTTACACTGCATCAGTTGATACTTGCCTTAATGAAAAAGGATATATCCTTCCAGGCTTAGGTGATGCTGGTGATCGAATTTTTGGTACTAAATAAATAAAAAATACATTATTTACAAAAAGATTGCTTCAAAAATGAGGCAATCTTTTTTATGAGGTAATTTATGGATCAGGTAACATACCAATTCCGTTTTAGAGATGCTATTATTGGAGCTCAAATGCTTTTAGTAGCTTTTGGTGCTTTAGTTTTAGTTCCTCTTTTAACTGGACTTGATAGTAACGTTGCACTTTTTACTGCTGGCTGTGGTACTTTATTATTCCAAATTATAACAAAAGGATCTGTTCCTGTTTTTCTTGCTTCTTCCTTTGCTTTTATTGCTCCCATTAACTATGGTGTTCAAACATGGGGAATTAGTGCTACATTAGGTGGTATGATTGCAGTAGGTCTTTTTTATATGCTTCTAAGCTTTATTATTAAAGTTCGTGGTGTTGGATTTATTATTAACCTTTTACCCCCCATTGTTACAGGTTCAGTTATTGCTGTAATTGGTCTTATTCTTGCCCCAACTGGAATGAAAATGGCTATGGGCATCGCTGGTACAGAAAGTATTATGCCAGAAAAAACTGCCCTTATTATTTCTATGTCCTCTCTTACAGCTACAATACTTGTTTCTATTCTTGGTAAAGGAATTTTACGCTTACTTCCAATTATTATTGGAATTTTAGTAGGCTGTACTGTTTCTGCATTTATGGGTGTTCTTGATATAAGCCCTGTACAAAATGCTAAATGGTTTGCTTTACCTAATTTCACATCACCCAAATTTGAATTAGCTCCTATCCTTTACTTTATTCCTGTTGCTCTCGCTCCTGCTATCGAACATTTTGGCGATGTATTAGCCATTAGTTCTGTTACAGGTAAAAATTTCATAAAAAATCCAGGTGTAAGTCGTACTATGTTTGGTGATGGTTTAGCAACATCTTTTGCTTGCCTTTTAGGTGGACCACCAAATACAACATATTCAGAAGTTACTGGTACTGTTGCTCTCACAAGAAGTTTTAACCCTGCTATTATGACTTGGGCATCTATTTCAGCTATTTTACTTTCTTGCATTGGAAAACTTGGAGCTTTACTTAGTTGTATTCCTATGCCTGTTATGGGTGGAATTATGATACTCCTTTTTGGTAGTATTATGGTTGTAGGTCTTAATACCTTAGTTCAATCCCGTGAAGACCTTATGGAAACAAGAAATCTTGTCATAGTTTCAATGGTTATAATTTTTGGTATTGGTGGTATTAGTATTGGCTATGGTGAATTTCATCTTAGTGGTATTGGTTTAGCTGCAATAATTGGTGTTATTTTAAACCTTATTTTACCAGGTAAAAAACAACACGATTTAAATTCAGAACATTAATTTTTTTTCAAAAAAAATGCTTGACTATAAACTAGAAATTATATAAAAGATTTTTACGTTGAACGCGTGAGTGTTCCCCGATAGCTCAATAGGCAGAGCGGGTGACTGTTAATCACTAGGTTGGCGGTTCAAGTCCGTCTCGGGGAGCCAGAAATTTCAAAGGCTTATAATGAAAATTATAAGCCTTTTTTCATCTCTATTAATTATTCTTAATTTATATTTTTTATTTTAAATATAATTATCCTACATCTACCTAAAATAATATATATTAAC
>JAHHTE010000210.1 GCA_020024815.1 Mailhella sp. | reverse complement strand
TACTCTACAAAATCATTTTACTATTTTCCCAAAAATAATGCTAAAACAACTCACTTTATTATTTATATGTTCTTTTTTTCATTTAATACTATCATTACTATGATATTTATTTGAACAACCATAAAAAATAGAAATGAAAAGAGTATAAATAACATTGCATTATTACAATATTAATGCTACTTATTCATATCTATAAGATTTATTTATAAGGATTTACTTTCTTATGCTTGCATATTTAATCACAAAAAATTATACAAAAATACTTGATACATTACCCGTAGGAGTTTTTCTTACTGATCCAACAGGAACTACCCTTTATATCAATAAAATGTATGAACAAGTTACAGGCATAAAAAAAGAAGAAATTCTTGGAACAAATGTACGTACACTTATTGAAAAAGGAATTTTTGATAAAGTATTAAATCCAGATATTGTTACAAGTGGAAAAGCTTGTACAAATGTCCAATCTCTAAAAAATGGAAAAAAACTTATTTTATCAGGTCTTCCAGTCCATGATGAACAAGGCGAAATATGCCTTGTTGTTACATTAGTTCGTGATATAACAATGCTTACACATCTAAACGAACAAATCGAAGAACAAAAGCAACTCATTGAACAAATGAATAGACAAGTTGCATATATGCAAACAAGCGATGAAATCGCTACAATCTTTGCAAGTAATGCCATGAAAATTGTTCAAGATTTTCTTGATACTGTCGCTAAAAGTGATGCAACAGTATTAATCACAGGTGAAACTGGCGTAGGAAAAGATGTTTTTTCTCGTTATACACATAGTGTAAGCAAAAGAAATAAAGCAATTTTTTTCAAAGTTGATTGTGGCAGTATTTCCGAATCTCTTACAGAATCAGAAATGTTTGGTTATGATCCAGGTGCATTTACTGGTGCTTCTTCCAAAGGAAAAGCAGGATATTTTGAATTAGCTGATGGTGGTACTGTTTTTTTAGATGAAATAGGAGAACTACCCCTAAGTATGCAAACTCGCCTTTTAAGAATTTTGCAAGATGGCGAAATTATGCGAGTTGGCGCTTCTAAACCCAAAAAAGTTGATGTACGTATTATTGCTGCCACAAATAGAAACCTAGAAGAAAGTATAAAAGAAGGAAAATTTAGAAGTGACCTTTACTATCGCCTCAATGTCGCTGCCATTAGAATACCTTCTTTATGTGAAAGACCAGAAGATATACGCCCATTAGCTGATTATTTTTTACACCAATATTGTTCAAAATACCATAAGCAATTGGCTTTTATGGAAATAACCCTCAATATTCTTAGCCAATATTCTTGGCCAGGAAATGTCAGAGAACTACAAAATACTATCCATAGTCTTGTAGTAACACATAAAGGAACTCTCATTGCACCAAAAGATTTACCCGCCCATATCAGCGGACAAGAATATACTGCAAAAACTTACACAGACGCTATTCTAAAAGGTGGGCGTCCTCTTAAAGATATTGTAGCCGAAATAGAAAGAGATCTTCTCCTACAAGCCATAGAAGTACATGGCTCACACCAAAAAGTAGCCGAACTCTTTCAAATCAATAGAAGTACCATTTTCCGAAAGCTTAATATAAAACAATCTGATAAAAAAGAAGAAATTATTTAAAATATTTTTTATTAAATTAAAAGGAAGAACTTTCTTTATAAAAAGTTCTTCCCGTAACACCCTTTTTTAATTTTTATAAAAACCTAAAAAAAATCCTCTCACAATCTCCCCTTAAAACTTTTTATAACAAATTCTCTTTGTATAATCACAAGGAGAATTTGTTAGTTATTGAAAAAAATTTTCTTTCTAAAATTTATTCATCAAGTTTTAAAATTCGTGCAGCATTTTTATACATAACTTTTTCACGTACTTCATCACTTAAATCAAATTCTTTATATGCTTGTAAAGCATCTTCAAGTTCAATAAATGGATGAGCACTTGCAAAAACAACTTTATCTTGAATAATTCCTTTCATAGCATCAACAAAAACATCTTTCATTGGTGCTCTTTCATATTCTGAAAAATCCATATAAACATTAGCATTACGAAGACAAGCATAAATAGCTTCATTAACAAAAGGATAACCACCATGACTCATAATAAGTGTCAATTCTGGAAAATCTCTTGCAACTTGATCAACTTGACGAGGATCACAATAATCCATTAATGCACCTGATACTTGTGGAGGAGGTGCCATAGTAATAAAAACAGGAATATTCAATTCACAACATTTTGTATATAATGGATAAAAACGAGCCTCACAAGCAGGAATATGCGCAAGATATGGATCTATGGCAATACCTTTCATACCATACTCTTCAACTGCTTTTACAATTTCATAAACAGCAGCCATTTTTTTATGAGGATCAATTCCCCAAAAACCAATAAATCTTTTTGAATATGCTTTGCAAAATTCTAATACACTATTATTATTTGCAGGAAATCCATATGTAGTTTCAGCATCTCGCCCTGTTATAACACCAATATCTACACCTAATCTATCAAGATTTTGTACAATCTCATCTAAAGGTTGTGATTGACGAGCATCAAATCCAATAGCCTTACATGCTGCTTTAAACATGGTGCTATTTTTAATTCCATTAATAATTTCTGAAGTATTAGGACGAAAACGAAAATCTATAACTTTCATATAAATCTCCTTTAAAATAATAGTTAATAAAACGCCAACAAATAAACCAACAAAACTAAATTGATTTTTACAAAAAACCAATACAAAATAATTTGCATTATAT
>JAHHTE010000021.1 GCA_020024815.1 Mailhella sp. | reverse complement strand
ATACCTCCCCTAAGACCCCGTTACAAGGGGAAGCAAAGGGGGATAAATCCCCCTAACTATCCTTTATGCTTGTTTATCCAAAGCAATACCTGCTGTTATAGCACCTTTTGTTGCTGTACCTTCTACTTCGTATTTAATACGCAAATAATTACCAGATAAAGAAGGCAAAGAGCCAAAACCAATACTTTGTGTTTTTGTTAATTCTTGTACTGTATATTTTTTACTACTCATAATAGTAGTAAAATCCCCGTCATTTGGTGTAGTTTCTTTTTTAGCACTTTGAATATGCACAGTAAGAGAAGTTAATCCAGCAAAAGATTCTACAACTTGCACAAAAGGATATACGGGCATTCCCTGTCCTTCTGTATTTTCAAGGTTAATAATATTTGTTGAGCTTGCTGTGGCAGTAATTTTTTGATTTTGTGAAAACATTAATTCTTTATCTATATACATATTTTTTACCTCTTTTGCGTGTGTTAAAAAAACACATAACTATCTTTTATTTTTATAAATCTTGATGATACAAGTAAGTATAAATAACCAAAAAACACACTCTATTAAAAATTTTTGAAAGGGGTTCTAGGGGAAAACTTTTTATAAAAAGTTTTCCCCTAGAAAAAAACAAAAAAACTATACTAATGCTTGTTCATCATTTCTTAATGCGTCCACACGACGAATAGGCATACCTAAGAAATGGGTTACTGGTTTTCCTTCAATTTGTTCAATAGAAAGTTGTACATTGGCTTTTTCCATTGCCATAATATCCAGAATTGTTTTTACTTCGCGATTCATATACCACGCCATTTTAGCTTTATTAGCAGACGGAATTTTATTTGCAGCTGCAATCATAAGACGAATAAGATTTGTGCCTGCGTTTTGGGTTTTTCCTGTAATAATATTACTAAAAGTGCTTGTATCAATATTGCAAATACGCACAGCATAACGCCAATCACGCAAAGACAAACCACAATCCCATTTAAAATGGCTACGGTAACCTTGATAATGTCCGCCATTATCATCAAGCAATGTTTGTTCCCCTAAATCTTTAATTTGCAAACCTGCTTGTGAGCCTTTTGGGAAAATTCCGTGCAAGGTATTTTCACCCCAACCACAAAGCCAAATGGACGTATTTTTATTGCCAGAACCACCAAAATTTAACACATTTTCGGCACTATCAAAGCCAGATAACGCATTATAACGTGGACTAAGTCCCATAAATTTTTGAGGTTCTTCATGAGTGTTACCATAGAAAAGAGTTTTTGCCATTTCTTGGTTCATGGCTTCCACAAAGCCAGCTTCTTCGCTCATTCGCCAATCAGCACTTGCACCATTTAAATCAGCAAGGGATTTATCTACTTCTGCGTATGCTTCCAACATTCCGCAAGTATCATCAACACTTTTTGTCGTGCTTTTGCTTGGTTGCACACCATAATTTAATAAACGCCATGTAGCAGAGGGTAAACCTGTGCGTATTGTTGTTCTATGTCCTGTTGGTAAATTACCCTCAAGCCATAGAGCGTCTTCTAAAACTTCGTTGGTTTGCTCCATAATTTCAACAAGTTTTGCAATTTTTCCTGTACTGTCAAAACGTCTTGCTGCGTCAATTAATGTTACTGCATTTGCCATATTTTCTCCTTATAATGAACTCATTTTTTCTAATAAATTATCCTTTATCCATTTTTTGACAAAGCAATAAGACCTTATTTTTATTAGAAAAATAAAAATAAACAAAAGAAATAAAAAGGATATAAAGATTAAAAATTAGAAAGATTATTAATAAAAAACTTACAAAATAATATGTTACTAAAAAATTTCTGAGAAGAATTTGATAAGAAAAATACTTATTTTTTCATGCTTGGATAAAAAAGTTCTGCAACGGAAATATCTTCAATTTGTTCTTTTGCTTTAGGCATAGCTGGCTCTGCTAAGGCTTTTCCCACACGGTACATAAAACGCACAACTTCAGGGTGTGAGCCAAAACCTGTTTCATTGAGGATTTTAGCAAGCGAACCATCATCAAAACGTAAAATTGCAGCTCTTGCATATTGCATATTATCATAAAAACTTGAACCACCGTATTCACTGTCAGCTTCACAAGCTTTTTTCATATTTTCTAAAAGCCTTGTTTGTTCTTCAAGTTGTTTTTTACTTTGATTCTGCACATAATTTTCATAAAATTTTGCCATAAGACGTGCATTTTCTAAACTCATTTTTTGCTCAAAAGCAAAATTTTGGAAATCAGCAACAAGCCCTTTATCAACCATAGTTTCAGGTGCAAAATGAAAAACATAATCAGCAGGGGAGTTTAAAGCTTGGGCAGTCAATAATGTTTGCATACCTAAATTTTGCAAAACTTCTTTTTGTGCCATTTCTGGAGCTTGCGTTGCAAGGCTTTGTGCCATTGTATTGACTAATTGCTCCTTTTGAGCTGTGGCTTGGCTTTGCGATAAATGTTGCGTTACTGGGGGAGTTGTATTTGCAAGATTTTGTGTTGCATTATTTGTCCCTGTTTCGTTTTTTGTATTTCTAATAATAATTTCTGTTCCTTGATCTGCCATTAATCTTCTCCTTGTAAAGGCATTAAATAGTTTATTCCTAACGCAAGCACACGATGATAAAGCATTAATCCTATACTTCTTCGCCCTTCGTGCCATGCATACCATTCTTTATTGCCAATAGGCATGGATTCAAAAACATGGGTAGATTGAAAAAGTGCTTTTATAAAACGCTTTCCTTGTGGGCTTTCTAATAAAAATTGTAAATCTTTTTGTAATTCATCATGTTCTATCTGTTTGTTTTCTTGAGAATTTTTTGCTAATTGGTCTTTTTTATATGGTTCTTGCCAAAAATCTTTAGACATATTTTTTCCTCAAAATACCATTTATTTTGTGACTTGTTCCAATACTTTTTGTGCTAAATTATTGGAATCAAGATTTACCTCACTCATGGTTTTTGCTGTTTGCACACCCTTTTCTAGCATTTGCCAAGTTTTTTGCTCTTGCATTTGCTTTTCGTTTTCTTGCTTTCTTTGTTCACGAATAGCAAAAACCTTATCTTTTCCCCGTAAAAGGGATAAAGGCACACCAAGAAGTTTTGCATTATGAATAAGCATTTCATCAATATCTAAATTGTCTAAAACTTCAGGATTAATTTGTGCTAAATTGCCAGCAAAATACGTTATGCTTTCTATGGCTGCTATATCTGTACTTTTTTGTGCTAAGGCTAAAGCTGATTGCATTTCTATTTCCCATTCCCGACCAGCTAAAAGGGGAGGTACAGGCAATATTTTGCCATAGCGTTTCATAATGCCCAAAACTCTTTGGATAAGGGGTTGAAACAATTCACTTCTTAGTCTTTCAAGCGTAGGACCAAGCATAAGCAATTTTTCTGCATTTCTTTCATAAACTTCTGTTGCTGTCATGCGTTTATCACTTTGCGTCAAAAGCAAAAATAAATCTTTGTAAAAATGCTCGCCTATTTGTTGGCGTATTTGTTGCAAATACGCGTCAAGAGCTTGTAAATTCGCCCTTACTTGATAGGTTGGGGTAATTGCTGGCATTTGGGCATTAGTATCCACAAAATTTGCAAAACCAGGACGCAAAGAAAATTGCCCACCTTGATTTCTTAAGGAATTTGAAACATTCATAGGTGGTTTTATTTCCAATTCTAAAGCTTCTAATCCGTCTTTTCGCATACGTTGCAACATATTCACATCTGGTAAAGCGTCCATTCCTGGCCCTCTGCCATACACATCTTGCCCTGTTACGTCCCAACGTGGACAACAAGCAGGAAATTCCTCATAACCACCTTCTTCTAAAAGAAAATTCCCTTGCCCTAGCAAAACATAATACGACGCATAACGCCGACTTTTACCGTCAATTTTATCAAGATTATAATTTTTGCGTGACTCAATAGCATGAATAAGAGTAAATGTTTTCAAGCTATCTTGTTGCACTAAATCCTTAATATATTGAGGACATGAGGGAAAACGCTGTTCTATTTGACGTGGCGTCATACTCATTTTTCTATATAATGTATCTACACGTCCCTTTGCGTCGCAATCAAGATAATATTCCCCTACGGTAAGATTTCTGCACCGTATTACTTCATCTTGGTCTTCTTCAATTAAAAAACACGCTGTACCAATGGCTGCAAAAGTTCTGCATAATGAGCATGAACAGTAGGATAAAAATTTGATCCAGATAAAACAGCATGAACACGTTCTTGCGTATCTTGTAACCATTTGCCAATGCCTTCTGCATTTTCTAATTCTTTATCTTTCAAAGAAAAACGAAACCAAGGACGAGCTGGCGAACTAAGTCCCCCATGCATACCAGCTGCTAAAATTCGCAAAGCATAAAGAGCTGTGGAGTCTACAATATTCCCATGTTTTTTTGTGCCTTTATTATGGCTTTCTTCTGACCATTTACCTTTATTTGGAAGCATAAGTTCAATTATTTCTTGCCATTGTGCCTCCCAAGTACGCCTCTCTTTTTCAAGCTCACGAAAACGCCGTAGCACATGGCGAACTGTATCTATTTCCATATTTCCACCAATTAGCCACCTAATAAAGTCTTTTTATCCGTATTTGCTGTTGTAGCTAAGCCACTTCCACCTGTAAGAACTGTATCAGAATGTCCTACGGCATTTGCTCTACGTCTTCTTTCTTCATCACCTGCTTGTTTTACAGATTCATCTGCCATTGTTGGCATTGGAGCTGGTACTTCCACTGCAGCTGGAGCTGGCATTGGATTTGGTCTTTTTCCACCACCACCCATAAAAAACCTCCTTTTTGGAAACACGCCCTAAATAGAGGGTACTTCCATATTAATTTTATTGTATGTTTTTTCTAATACTATTACATTGCAGCTATTTTGTTTTTATTATCAAAAAACAAAATTTAATAATGATGAATAAATTGAAAATATTCCCTAACTAATCAAAAACATTTGTTATTTGTTCTTTTTGTAAAACACTTACTACTCCCGTTATATATTTATTTTTCCTTGCAAAATAACATAATTCAGGAATTTCAGCTTTTTGTTCAAAACCAAGTTTTTTGATAAATTGTAGAGCATGGCGATAGGGTTTTGGTGTAATCCCAATAAGGGCAGAAAGAACATAATTTTGTTTGCTATCCCTACATAAAAGCAAACTTTTCACCACATAAAACCCTATTGCCTCTTGCTCTTGAAAGGCTTTTTTCAAAAAACAAAAATGTATCATCACGCTTTTCCCTAATGGGTTATTGAGCCAATACATAGCTTTTATGACCCCCTCTATATTAGCTACAAAACGTACATCTTTATCCTTTGCCAAAAGCCAAGTATAAAACTCTGTAAAATCCTGCATTTCACCATCAAAAAACAAAATTTTATTAAGTTTATCTTCTTGAAATTGTTGCCAAAAATTATAAATTACTTCTTTGGATATATTTTTTACCCAAAGGGTTTGATAGGTATTTTTTTTCATATTACTTACAAAAAATAATTAAAAGCTTGAAAAAAACATTTCCCCAGAAAAATTATTTTGTATTTCTTGTGAAACAGGAAAAACAGCCCCTAGTTTACTATCTAAAATTCGTGAAAGACAATCAAGCATATCATCATGTTCTGCCACAGGAAAATTAAGAAATTCATTTTTATAAAAATCTTGCACAATATCTGAAACAGTTCTATCTGTTTTCATAGTTACAAGTTTATGAGGAAACCACATACGCCCTTGCTCAAAAATAGGCACAAGACGGCGTATTCTATCCGTTTTTGCCATTTGCCCACCTAAGGCAATAATGGAAAAACGATAATTTTCGTGTTCCATACGATATTTAATATGCTCAATATCTGCTTGTATGCCGTATTGTTCATAACCTACTGCCAATGGTCTATGTTTTCTATGCAATGAAAATAGTGCTTCTGCTCGTTCATGGAGTGCTAACCTATCATGCACCCCATCTAAAACATAATAAAAACCATCATGATTTAGTCCAATTACCCACATAGACGTATAATCTGATCCCTCTTTTTTACTTGAGGCTGGATCAACTAAAATATACCTATTCATACTTTGTCCAAAATTAGTTTTTGTATCACTTGGCAAAGTTTGAAACCATTCTTTTTTAAAACCCATAGCATTATCAGCTAAAGGATTTTGCAACATCTGACACGCAAAAACATAAGCCCCCATATCACGGCGTTTTTTCTTTAATACTTCATCATCTAAAAACACGGCTTTTCCATTGGTTTGCCCGTCTTTTGTAGCAGAATGAATACGAGGTAAAACACTGCCTTGCTCCATAATTAAATGATATGTATCTGACGCGTGATAGCGTGTACCAATCATGCGAATATGCCCTTCTCTTGCTCCAAGATTTAAGGATAAACGCCATGCATCTGTTGTTTTTTTTATTTGTTCTGGTGTTGTAACAGATTCCAAAGTTACAACATCATCATAAATAAGTAAGCTAAAATGCTTTCCTGTTGGTTGACCGTCCACTAAACCCCAAGCTTCAAGTGTTGCTTCTTTGGGATTTCCATCCCTACGAACAATAAGGCCTCCATCTTCACTCCATGTTCTTGTGCGTGATTCACTTTTTTCAGGAGGTGCAATAAAAGGAAAATACGCTTGCAATACAAGATTTGTTTCCCATTCTCTTTTAATTTGCCGTAAAAATGCCTTTGCAATGGGTCTTGTATGGCTAAAAATTCCTACGGTAATATTTGGATTTACCAAAATATTTTGAATAGTTAACCCAATAGTAATAATAGTTGATTTATAATGTTCTCTTGCCCATAAATCTAAATGATTATTAGGATTTTCTTGCACTTCACGACATCTTGCAAAAAGCCAATCATTATCCATATCTTTTCTATTCATACCATACACAAGAAGATAAAATAAATCATAAGCTAATAAATTTTGTATATCTTCAGAACATTCTTTTTCTTCAAAAAAAGGAATTTCTTCAGCTAATTCTTGTATAGTTTTTTTTGTAAAAGGAGGGGAATTTTCATGTATTTCTATTTGTTTTTTTGATTTTTTTTAAGTTCTGGCAAAAGAAGTTTTTCTTTTTCCTTTTTTTGTATTTCTTGTTCTTTGTCTAAAGAAATAGGATCAAGATTACTTTCTTTTGTTTGTTCTTCTATTTGCTTTTGATAGTTTTTATGCACTTTCAAATAAAACTTTTTTGCTTCCTCCCTTGTAGGCAAAAGAGAAATTGTGCCATTTTTTCGCACTTTAACAAGATTTTTTCCCTTAAGCATAGCAAACTTCCTTTTGCCTACTTTTTTGGACTTTATGAAACATGGCTATTTCTGGATTTAAACTATCTAAATGTACTTGCAAGATTTTCTGACTATATTCTTTTAACGCTATTTTTGGGATTTTTGGTTTTTGTTTACAACTTACAAAATCATATAAATCAATAGTTCCATATTTAATTCTACGAGCTAAAATATACATAGTATGTCCAAAATATTTTGAGGCTCTATGTGCTAATAAACAATTCCCAGCTGTTTCGTAATCTTCTTCAAGCAAAGCCATAAAAAATTCTGGCATACGCTTTACCATTTCAAGCCCTAATAAATGTGTTAAAAATAAAATACTATCTACACGGATAAGAGCTTTTTCTGCTTCTGTTGGGGGAAAAATATAATTTTTTGCTTTTTTTGTTTTTTTATTTTGTGCTAACTTTTGCATATATTCAGCACTGGAGCTATATCTATTTTGCAAATATTGTGGTGCAATATCAGTTTTTTGACTTCCTTTTTGTTGCAAAGGATAATCATAAAAAGCTTGGTACTTAAAACAAGGAGCATGATTTCTTTGATGAAAACTACATGATTTTACTTGTTTTATTTCTTTTATATTTGTTTGTTCTTCCACATATTGCAAATAATAAGAACAAATACTTTGTGGCATAAAATACCCATTTTCGCATTTATTCACTATATGGCGAAAACCTTTAAACATTGCACCTAATTCTTCTGCAAAAAAAAGTAAATTTTCCTCCAAAAGACTATGTGCTTTTTCTTTAGTTATAGATAAGGGAAGTTTTAAAATCTTTTGCAAAAGGCTTTCAAAGGCTTCTGTTTCATTATTCAAAATATTTTTTAAAGCTAAACCAATTTTTGAATGTTTTTTAATAAGCTTTTGAGGTTCTTGCCAAAGAGCATAACCATATCCAATAACAGGCATACCAAGTGCATTAAGATATAAATTTGTATGCATTTCTTCATAATGCTTTATTTCTGCAATTAATAAAGGAGAGGGAATTGTCATAACAACCTCATTTCGTTTTCGTTTTTTGTGTTCTAACACAGGGTTTTTGAGGTTTTTATGCATTTGATAGGCAGATGATAAGGATATACTAGGCAACACCCCTAGTTGACATAGTTTTTTAAAACATTGTATATTAAAATTTTTCTTTATTATTTCAAATAGTTATAAAAAACAAAAAATATTTTTTCTTGATTTTCACAAAAAAATTTTTTATTTTTCCTAAAAAATAATATTTTTTCTTAGAATTACATATAAGACATTGATTTTATATATAAAATTTTTATATTTTATATTTGGTATAAAAAAATTCCTATTAACTAAAAATTTCCTTATTATTTAAAAATGTTTAAACCCTCTTTTCCACTATGGACTTTTGATTAACTAATGTTTATACTTTTTCCACAAAAATTTTGTGAGGAAAATATGAGCAATTTGGACGAAAAAGAAAAAGTTAGCACGGATTTTATCCGTACAAGAATTAATCAAGATAACGAGAGTGGTCGTTTTGATTCTCGTGTTCATACTCGTTTTCCCCCAGAACCAAACGGTTATTTACATATAGGACACGCAAAATCTATTTGTTTAAATTTTGGAATAGCTAAAGATTACAACGGATTATGTAATTTACGTTTTGATGATACTAACCCAGTTAAAGAAGATACAGAATATGTTGATTCCATTCAAGAAGATGTAAAATGGCTTGGTTTTAATTGGAGTGGTGATATTCACTATGCGTCAGATTATTTTGATACGCTTTATGAATTAGCAGAAAAGCTTATTATGAAAGGTAAAGCCTATGTTTGCGAACTTAATGCTGATGAAATTCGTGAATATCGTGGAACACTTACAGAACCAGGCAAAAAAAGCCCTTATCGCAACCGCTCCGTTGAAGAAAATTTAGCTCTTTTTAGAAAAATGAAAGCAGGCGAAGTAGAAGAAGGTAAAATGGTACTTCGTGCTAAAATTGATATGGCGTCCCCTAATGTTATTATGCGAGACCCTACAATTTATCGTATTCGCCATGCTCATCACCATAAAACAGGGGATAAATGGCATATTTATCCAATGTATGATTTTACACATTGCATTTCTGATTCTATTGAACATATTACTCATTCTATTTGCACCTTAGAATTTGAAAATAACCGTGAACTTTATGATTGGGTGCTTGACGCTTTAGAATTATATCACCCACAACAAATTGAATTTGCACGATTAAATCTTACTCATGTTATGCTTTCTAAGCGTAAACTTATCCACTTAGTGCAAAATAATTTTGTTAGTGGTTGGGACGACCCTAGAATGCCTACTATTAGTGGGTTACGTCGTCGTGGCTACACTCCTGAAGCAATACGCAATTTTTGTTCTAAAATTGGGGTGGCAAGAGCTGCTGATTCTATGGTTGATTACAGTCTTTTAGAATTTTGTGTGCGTGAACATTTAAATGCTATTACACCTCGCTTAATGGCTGTACTTGATCCAATTAAAGTTATCATTGAAAATTATGATGAAAACGCAGAAGAATTTTTTGATTGCCAACTTCACCCAGAAGATGAAAGCTATGGTACAAGAAAAGTTCCTTTTAGTCGTGAGCTTTATATTGAACGTGATGATTTTATGGAAAATCCACCTAAAAAATATTTCCGTTTATCACCCGGTAATGAAGTGCGTTTGCGTTATGCGTATTACATTACTTGCAAAGAAGTTGTAAAAGACGCAAACGGTAATATTATTGAACTTATTTGTACCTATGACCCTGAAACAAAAGGCGGGCAATCTCCTGATGGTAGAAAAGTAAAAGGTACTATTCACTGGGTAAGTGCAAAGCACGCAAAAGAAATTGAAGCACGTCTTTATGACCATTTATTCCCTATGGATAATCCAGCTGCTGAAGATGTGGAAAACTTTACAGATTTAATTAATAAAGATAGTCTTAAAGTAGTTAAAGCCTTTGCTGAACCACATCTTGCAACACTTCCTATTGGCGAAAAAGTGCAATTTGAACGCTTAGCATATTTTTGTGTTGACTATGATAGCACCTCAGAAAAACCAGTATTTAACCGTACTGTAACATTAAAAGATAGCTGGGCTAAAATAGAGAAAAAAGCATAGTTTTTTATTTTGATTTTTGCTTTTTTTATTTTTTTGAAAGGGGAACTTTTGAAAAAGTTCCCCTTTCAAACTCTCCCCTCAAAACTTTTTAATCCAAAAACTCTTTTGCATGCAAAAGAGTTTTTTTCTACGTTATACAAAAAATAATTTTGATTAAAGATTTTCTTAAAAAAGAAAAGGGGAAAAGTTTTAAAAAACTTTTCCCTTTATTTTTGAAAGAAGTAAATTAGATTTTAGAATCTAAAACCAAAGGTTGCTTGTACATTATGGCTATCCATATTGGAAGAACCTTGATAAGCATAATCAAGCCCCATGTAATAGTTATTTTTACTTACTTCTACACCTACTTGAGCACGACCAGATACGCTATCCATGATTTCGCTTTCCATAGTAGCTACGCCATTAATTCCAGCAAAGCTAATGTCTTGTGCCATTTTTTTATCACCAGCAACAGGAATAATAGAAAGGTCAACCATTGGTTTAACATTCCAACCGCTAGCTGTTTTAATATCTTTAGATACAGTTACACCAACAGGGAATTGCCAGATATTTGCGTCAGCGTCTTTTGTTGAAATAACATTTTGACCAGCCATAGTCATATCTGCTTGATCCATGTTAACGTGGCTAAAACGTACACCTACGTGAGGAATAATATTAATATCATTTATTTGATATTTGTATTCAGCTTTCAATCCTGTACTAATAACATTAGTATCAAATTCACCAGTCAATAAGCCAAGAGAATTGGTTTGTTTTACATCATTGCTTACATTTGTGTAGTTAACATCAGCACTAAGTCCGATATTACCAATCATATAACCAGCGTATAATCCACCACCTAAACTATCGAAATCATTTTCAGTTTTAGCAAGATTTCCATTAGATTCAGAAGAACCTGTTCCCATATTGATCATAGCACCAAGACGAAGGCTATTTGCCCAAGTATAGTCAGCACCAAGCACTACGCCACCAAAATTAGAGTCATAGCCTGTTGTATACGTGCCAGATTGGAAACCATCAACTTTTTGATGTTGATACATTGGCATAATCCAAAGATTTGCACCATTTGCCATGTTATCACCAGCAGAGATATTGGTATATTGACCATTATCAGCAATAGCAGCGGCACCAGCTACGTGAGGAGCAAAAGAAGTACGTGCGTTTGCATAATCTGCTGTTCCTGTTGCAATATTAACAGCTTGTTGAGGTGCACCAGAAATAACTGCAGATCTTGCAGCACTTTCAATAGTTTCAACACGTTGAGCATTGGTCATAGCTGCATTATTTAATGCACCAGTAACTAAAGCGTTTGTTTCTCCACCACCATTTTTATAGTGATTACCAATAAGGTTACCTAAGCTTGGATCAAGTGCAGTTGTAATGCCATTATCTTCAATGTAGGTAACATTTGCAATGAGGTTATCATCTTTTGCTTCTGCTTTAATATCAAATAATGCGTTGCCACTTACATATACGCCACTATCAACATCAATTTTACCATCTTTATCTTTATCTGTTGCTTGGGTAAAGTCTGTTACACCACCTTTGATAATAGTATAATATTCATCTTTACCTGTTGCTGTAACACCAATAACATGTAAACCAGAACCATTATCAAATTTTACTGTTTGCTTAGTAGTATTATCAATTAATGCATTATTTTTTTCTGTTGCATTATTAACTTTTACCTTGCTCATATCAGCAATAAGGAGATTTTGTTTTGCAACATAAAGACCATCACGTTGAGCTGTTGGAGCTGTTGGAACTACATTATTATTAAAATCAGCTGTTCCATTAGCAATAAGGTTAATAGTGGTATTTTTTAAGCTAAGTGGAACAGCAATAACAGCACCTGATTGATAATAATTTTCTACTTTTTCGAATGGAAGTTTATCCATACCATTAACTTTTTCAGCTAAATGTTTACTTGCGTTATTAAATAATGTATGAATGTCAGCTTCTGATGAATTTGGTGTATAAATTCCATGATCACCTAAAGAAATAAAACCATTTGTTTTAGTGGTAAAGTTACCACCATGTTCTAACCCTTTTTTAATATGTAAAGCAGAACCATTACCAAAGGCTGTATTTTGAAAGCCTTCTATTTCAGCAACAACGCTATCTGTAATTTCATCAATAGTAACTTGTGTAAAAGCACCCGGTACAGGTTGTGTTACAGTATTTTTTATTATTATATTCTTATCAAAAGAACTTTTACCTGTTAAAGTAACTTTTGCACCTTTATCTGCTATAAGATCTTCGGTAAAGTGAATATTATTAGCTGTTACGTTTAAGTTAGAGTTATTAATATCAACTTTTTTTAATTCAACAGAACCTTTTTCAGATTTAATATTAATAGTAGCGAGATTATCTGCTGTAAGAGTATTTTCAAATGAAGTAGTATTTGTTGAATTTACATTTACATTTGCTTTATCTACATTAACAATATCAAAAAATTGTACATTATCTTTAGAAGTAATATTTACATTACTTTTATTATTTGCCATAAATTTATCAGAAAAAGTAATGGCATTTGTTGTTGTAGATAAATTCACACTTGCATTATCAGTGGCAAATGCTCCTGCAAATTCAATAGCATCATTACTTGTTACATTAACATTAGCTTTATTTTGTGCGGTAAATTTTCCCTCAACGCCTATATATTTATCTGCTTTTATATTAACATTTGCATTATCAGCTGTAACATCTTTTGCAAAGTTAATATTGTGCTTTCCACCATTTAAATTTGCCGTTCCGTCTGTAATGCTAAGATTTTCCTTAACGTCAATAGATAAATTGTTATTGCCAATGTTATCACTTAATCCAGCATTAACGTTAACATTACCTGTCCAATTTTGGTCTTTTTCAAATTGAATATAGTTATCAGCATTAAGTGAACCAGAACCATTTAATGTTCCAATTTCAATAAAGCCATCTTTATCAACATCAGGGTTATTTTTATCATCATATTGAGTAGTTACACTATTAGCATTTAATGTAATATTTTCTTCTTTCACTGTGTTTGCTTGAGCAACTACTGCACCACCTAAAATTATGGCACTAACAATAGTAAGCGATCCAAATGTGTTTAAAAGATTACATTTTTTTAATACAGCCCGATAACGACTAACCAAATTTCCAATTGCATTTTTTGTTTGCATAAACTATCTCCTTATTTGATAGATTATCATATATATATATATATAATGTCAATACTTTTATGTAGTTATTAAAAAAATGAGAAGACATCTCTATAAAAAAACAAACTTTTCAATACAAAAAAAGCTTGTAGATTAAAAAGTTTTAAAAGAAAAAATTTAAAGGGGAACTTTTTCAAAAATTCCCCTTTCAAGAAAAATAAAATCAATAAAAAATCTATTTTAAACTATTCAAATAATCAGCTTGTTTTTCTAAGGTAGCAGGAATATGGATTTTCCAGAAATTCCAATCATGTATTCCTTGTTCTTCGCGATAATCAAATTTAAAGCCACGTTTATAAAGCAAATCTTTTGCTTTTCTATTTTCTTCTAAAACAAGAGTATCTTTATCCCCTGTAACAATAATAATTTGTCGTGGACTTGTAGCTGGCCATTTTACCCCTATAAGAGCGTATACAGCATTATTATCCCATAATTTACGAGTTTCTGCTTGTTTTTCTAATTCTTCTTCACTTATTAGATTTTGAGTATTAGAAGAACTATCTTGTTTTATATTTTCATCTTTTGCTGATACTTGTGGCTTTTTATCAATCTTTTCTACCATAGGAGATAATTCACCTAATAAGTTTTTGATTTTCCACTGATTTTTATGTTCACGAATATCAAGAACCCCACTTATACTTGCCATAGATTGGAACATAGTATGATTTTTAAAGCCTGTTAATAAAGCTCCATGTCCCCCCATACTTAAACCTGCAATGGCACGGCGTTTATTGGTAGGGTATAATGTATCAATATGCGGAATAAGCTCTTTAATTAAAAAGCTTGCAATTTGATTTTCCTTTACAAGTGGACTATCCACATACCAACCAAAAGGTTCACAACTTGGAGCTACAATAATAACTTTTTTCTTGGTGGCTATTTCTTGTAATTTTTTTCCTATTTGTGGATTCCAATCTTCTGCACTGCCATACGCACCATGTAATAAATAAAGAACAGGATAGCGTTTATTATCTAATTGCTCTGCAAGAACCTTAGGTGTATCAAGAGGAGCTTGTGGCTCTTTAGCAAGTTTTTTTTCTGTTTCAGGAAGCCATATCATATATTCTACTTGCTTTTGACGCAAATTAGAGGTGAAAACAACATGATTTGCCATACCAGCAACAGGTGGATAAATATTGCCCATTTCTTCTGCATATAAGCTATTAATATGGGAATTTACCTTAGGCATAACATAGGTTGTTAAAATTTCACCACCATCATTGCTAACATGAATTAAATCTTGCGAACGTAATCGTATGCTTTTATTATTTTTATCTTTATAAAAAGTAGTATATTTTCCTTTTTCATCTGTAAGTAAATGTTCAATATTAACAAAACTAGCATTTTTAACTGTTTTACTTGCTTCTAATTGTAATTTGGAAATAAGTTTAGTACGTGTAAAATAAGGCTCTTTACCCATAACTGGCAAACTTACCCATAAAATATGCCGTTTTCCATTATCAGCTAAGGCAATAAAGTCTTTTGAACGTTGTAAATAAATGTCTGCCCATTCTTTTGTATCAATAAAATATCGTTTTTTGTTAATAACAATATCTTGTGTATCATTAGCCCCCATACTCATAACTAAAAGATCAGGATTATACTTTTCAAGCATTGCTACTAAATTTGTAGGCCAATCAAAAAAATCAGGTCTACTTAAACCAGAGGAATATTTTCCCTCACGATAAACTTCTAAATTATCAAAATTTTTCAATCTATGATGCAAAGTTGGCCCAAGCCCTTCCATCATCATGCTATCACCAATTATAAGCACTGTTTTTTTCTTACCAAAATCAGGCATACGCACAGCATATTGATCAAGGCTTTCTTGGTTTTGGGCTTTACTTACTAAACCAGCTTGAAAAGGATAATTATTGTTATTAAATGAATAGGTTTCTGCAACAACTGCATTTGAATTTTGTTCTTCAAGAGGCTTAGCTTGTTCTTGAGTTGTTACATTATTTTCTACTTGCTCTTTTTGTTCTTTTAACTCTGCAATACTATTTTGTGTGTTTGTTGTATTTGCAATAGTCGAAGTATTTTTTTGTATATTATCAGCTAATTGTTCTTGCTGATTTATTACTTTTTCTTGCAAATTCTCTTTATTAGCTTGTAAAACTGTATTTATATTTTCATGTTGCTGTTTTTCTGTTCCTCTAAAAAAAGCAATAACTTTAGGACTAATATTTTGATTTTCACTAAATATTGAATGTTCTGCAACGTTTGCAAATTCTTCATGTAAAAAATCACTTAAAGTATAAAGCTTTGTTTTTACGCCAACATATTCCAAAAAGTCTTTTGTTTTTTGAAAAATAGGATATGTTGCTCCCTCACGTTCTAATAAAGGATTAAGTCTTGCTGCTTCAAAAAAAAGCATTATGCAAAAAACACAAAGAAAAATACCTAAACTTTTTCGTGAAACATTTTGTATTTTCATAAAATAAACTCATTAGAATTGGAAATAAATAAAAGGTAAAACACCATCAGGACCCATTTTTAATATAATAGCAGAACAAAGGGCAATGATGAGAATTTTTAATGGTAACCATGCTTTTTCAAGTACATAACTAAAACCTTGAAAGCAATGCTTACCAACAATTTGTATGATCATTGTTGTAAAAATAGCTATAAGAACAAGATAAGAATAGCCATCACCTTCAGTAGTAAAAAGACTTATTCTTTGTAACATTTCAAGAGCTTTTTCTGTTGTATCTGCTCTAAAAAATAACCATAAAATGGTAATACAATGAAAAGTAATAAACCATGCAAAAAAGGAATAAATTCTTGTTAAAACAAGAGGATATTCTTTTTTTTCTTTTTTAGGGCTTAATGGACATATTTTTTGCCATGCATGATTTATGATTAATCCCAAACCATGAGCCATGCCCCAAATAAGAAAACGTAAATGTGCTCCATGCCACAAGCCACCTAAGGTCATAGTAATAAATAAATTTAGGTATTTATTCCCTTTTCTGTTTCCACCTAAGGAAATATATAAATAATCTCTAAGCCAAGTTGAAAGGCTAATATGCCATCTATGCCAAAAGTCTTGCAAACTTGTAGCAAGGTATGGAGCATTAAAGTTTATTGGAATTTTAAATCCCATTAGCCTACCTATACCAATAGCTAAATCAGAATATCCTGAAAAATCACAAAAAATTTGCATTGCATAGGCATAACTTGCAATAAGAACAGTTTCAGAACTATAAAAATCAGGGTTTTGAAAAACATCGCGTACAATGTGTTCTGATAAATAACTAGCAAGCACTACTTTTTTAAATAACCCACTCAAGATATACGTAAAACCTTCGGCAATATCTTGGTTTATCCATTTTTTTTCTTGTACTTTAAATTCCTTATCTTGTGGAAGTGCTTCCTCAATAAATTGACCAAAAAATTGATTGCTACGCATTATTGGTCCAGCTAACACAGTAGGGAAAAAAGAAATAAAAGTTAAAACTTCAAGATAAGAACGAGGTTTTAAACTTATATCTCTGTATCTATCAATAGAGTAGGAAAGTCCTTGAAATATATAAAAAGAAAGCCCTACTGGTAACAAAATATCTACACTTGGCAAAAACCCAATAAGACTTACTTGAAGTCCCATTTGCGAAAGCAAAGCTTCAGTATTAAGAATAAAAAATTCATAATATTTATAAAAGCCAAGTAATAAAATTTGCAGTGCAACAATAAAATGAATAATGGTTCTTCGTGTTGTATGTTTTTTAGGAGGGTGTCCATTAGTCAATTTTGCAGAAACATAATTGAGAAAAGCCACAAAGAAAAGTAAGGGTAAAAATTGTATTCCTGCACAAGCATAAAAGAAAAGATTAAAGCACAAAAGTAAGAAACTTTGAACTTTTATGGAACGTGGGCAAAAGGAAAAAACAGTAAGAACTACAAGAAAAAATAAAGAAAAATATAGGGTTACAAAATTCATATTAACCTAAAAAATATTTTTTTCTTTTTTTAAATTACTTTAAAAGCAAAAGCAAGGAAAAAGAAAGAGAAAAAATGAGTTATGTAAACTTTTAAAAAGAAAATTTTAGTGTATTTCTCTATTCATTTTTTAAAAGGAAACTTTTGAAAAAATCACCTCTTGCATTTTTCTTCAAATTTTTTATACAACATTCTTTAATTAGCAACTTCTTTATACAAAAGAATGTTTCATATAGCATATTTTAGAATATTGATTTCTAAATAAAATAAATAGAAAAAGATAGTTACATATTATTACTGCTTTAAAGGTAACTTTGCCACTAACAAAGCCACACAAAAAAGAAAAACAGCCATCACAACAAAAACAAAAGCTAAACCAAAATGATGAGCAACAAAGCCCATAATAGCAGGACCAGCTAGCAAACCTAAATACCCAATAGTACTAACAGCCGCTATACTATTACTTAAACTTCCAATAGGATTTTTTGTAACAAGGGCAAAAAGCATAGGTACAGTATTTGAAGCACAAATACCAAGCATAAAGAAACAAACGTATGTAAGGGGAATATAAGGAACAAATGCAATACCTAAAAAGAAAATAACGCAAAAGAAAACACCATACACTAATAAAGGTTTTGAACCTACTCTAGCCCCTATTCTATCACCAACCATACGTCCTAAGGTCATAGTTATAGCAAAAAGAGCATATCCTATGCCTGCTTGACTTTTTGCAATACTTTTTACTTCGATCATAAATAAAGCACTCCAATCCATAAGCACACCTTCGATCATATAAAGAAAAAAGCAAACAAGCCCTAAGAAAAAAATAATTCCTTTAGGAATAACAATAAAAGAAACTTTTTCTGTACTTTCTATTTTTGGGTAAAAATAACGATAACAATAGAAAAAACCAAGCAAAACCATAAGACAGCAAATAGAAGTAGAAAGAAGAGGATTTTTTGTTAATCCAAGTAAAAGAATCATTAAACCAGCACCAAGAGCAACACCAACCATATACATACCATGTAAGGACGACATAAGACGTTTTTGTATTGTTTTTTCAAGATATGCTACTTGCAAATTCATAACAACATCAAGCATTCCAGACATAGAACCAAATAATGTTAGAAAAATAATCATACTTAATGGATTAGGCACAAAAGACAAAACAAATAATGAACCATAATAAATTGGTATGCCTAAAATTTGCATTTTTTTACAACCATATTTTGCTGTGAACGCTCCAGCAATGGGCATTGAAAGTGTTGCCCCTAGCCCTAAACAAAGCAATAATAAGCCAAGTTCCCCCTCATTCACACCAAGCCGTATTTTTGTATAAGGAATAAGACTTGCCCAAATTGCCATTGCCATTCCTAATGATAAATACGCAAAACGAGCAGCTAAAACACTTTTAGTAACAGAAACAAGTTGAACAGAAGAAAAAATATGATCAGAATTTTCTTCATGCATATTTTCTATATTATCTTTTTTTAACAAAGTATTATCCGCATTTTCATTATAAGACATGGCTAACTCCACACTATCTAATACTTAATAAAAATTTTATTTTCTCTAACAATTTCTTCTCATTATAAGATTTTTCAAGATAATACAATAAAAATTTAATTCTCCTAAAATGTTTCACATGAAACATTAATTACTAAAATTTTACCTATTATCCAAAAATAAAAAAATTTAGCTCTATTATATAACAATATGTTAATGATATTCAATATTATCTTTTAATCTCATTATTTTTTTCATAGGGTAGTGCTGTACCATGTTCTTTATGTAATTGTCCTATTTTATCGCAAATTATATCGTATAGATTATCTTTTACATACGCTAACTTATCAATATCAACAGCATTTTCTAAAATTTCTCCTTTATGATAATTTTGTGCATAAATCCCACATTCTTTCAAATACGACATAATTAAAACAATTTCTTCTTTTTCACTTTTAGAAAATATATTTTGTTCTGATAATTTTTTACTAATAAAATCACAA
>JAHHTE010000209.1 GCA_020024815.1 Mailhella sp. | reverse complement strand
AGGGGCTTGCCCCTCGTTTCCCCTTTGGTCGGGTCTAAGGGGTGAAGCCCCTTATAATACCTAATACTATGGAATAGTAAAATAAAGAAGAACATGTTATATTAACAAGAAAAAAAATTAATTTGAAAACACACTCTATAAAACTACGTTTATGAATAAAAATGTTTTTAATATAAAAAAAGAGGTGTATTTACATACACCTCTTTTGCAGAATATAAAAATATTCTTACCAAACAAAGTTAAATGTTTGGTCAATATCGTGATTTAAGCTGTGGTGAACAGCACAAGCAGCAGCAACTTTTTCAAGCATCATTTTTTCTTTATCAGAATATTCTTTATCTTTAGGCATTGTAAAAGTTAAAGTAACTTTAGTAACACGTTTTGGGTTTACAGCAACTTCATAATCAGCTTCTAACCATGCACCATCAATATCAATTTCATGGTTATCAGCATAAGTTCCAACCATAGAAAGAGAACAACAACAAAGGGAAGATACCAAAAGGTCAACTGGTGATAAAAGATCACCTTTGTTTTGATAACCTAAGAATGCGTCAGTGGTAACATTAGCACCACTAAGAGTATTTGTGCATTTTACTTGTAAATCACCAAGATATTCAGCTTTAAAAAGTGCCATTTTATTTCTCCTCAAATTAAATACTTTGGTCGTCCAAAGTTGTTTGTTTTTGTTTACTCATTGAAACAATTTTTGTCAAGCATTTTGTGATTTATATAACAAAAATTAACCTTTTCACCTAAGTTAATTGAGTTTTCATTTTTTTTACAATTCTAAGAAGTTAGATTTTTTTTCTAATGCATACATTATAAAAATTTTTTCAAAAATTTTGCATTCTTTACTTGCTTTTCTTTAAAATTGTGAATATTATCACGGAGCAAGCAATTTGCATACTATACAGTTTTTTTGTTAACCTTTGTATTTTGGGTAAATATACAAAAGAATTTGTTTAGCAATAATTTCTTATCTTAAAGAGGTTGTTATGAGTAAACGCATTACAATTATTGGTGCAGGTCCTGGTGGATACACAGCTGCTTTTGAAGCTGCACAAAAAGGTGCAACAGTTACCCTTATTGAAGCAAAACATCTTGGTGGTACTTGCTTAAATTGCGGTTGTATTCCAACTAAGACTTTAAAATCTTCTGCTGAAGCATTTGAAACAATTCACCAAGCAAAAGAATATGGTCTTAATTTTGAAGGAACTGCAACTGTTGATATGGAAGCAGTTGTTGCTCGTAAAGAAAGAGTTTCCTCTGTTCTTCGTGGTGGTTTAGAAAAAACTGCTGCAAACCTTAAAGTTAATGTAATTTTTGGTACTGCTAAAGTTATCAGTGCTAACCTTGTTGAAGTTACAAAAGCTGACGGTTCTATTGAAAAAGTTGAAGGTGATGATCTTATTATTGCTACTGGTTCTTCTCCTCTCAATCTTCCAAGCCTCCCTGTTGACCATAAATACATTCTTTCTTCTGATGATGCTCTTGTACTTAACTACGTACCAAAAAGCATTATCATTGTAGGTGGTGGTGTTATTGGTTCAGAACTTGCTATGATCTTCCAAACATTTGGTTCTAAAGTAACCATTGTTGAAGGTCTTGATAGAGTTCTTCCTGTACCAAGCCTTGATGAAGAAATGAGCAAAATCCTTCTTCGTGAAATGAAAAAAGCTGGTATCAAAGCAGAACTTGGACGTATCGTTGAATCTTGCGAAATCGTTGACGGTAAAGTAAAAGCTAAAGTTGTTGATTCTCCTTTCCTTCAACATGCAAAACCAGGCGAACCTGTAACTTTAGAAGCTGATGTTCTTATCTCTGCTGTTGGTCGTTCTGCTAATAGCAAAGGTCTTGGTCTTGAAGAACTTGGAATGGAACTTAACCGTGGTTATATCGTTGCTAACGAATACCTTGAAACAAGCATTCCTCACATCTATGCTATTGGTGATATCTTAGGACCTGCTAAAATCATGCTCGCTCACATGGCAGCAGCTGAAGGTCTTACTGTTGTTAACAATATTCTTGGTGATAAAAAAGTTGCTCAAGATTACAGCATTGTTCCATCAGCTGTATTCGTTACCCCTGAAGTTGGTAGCGTTGGTCTTTCTGAAAAACAATGCAAAGACAAAGGTCTTGATTACAAAGTTGAAATCTTCCAATTCCGTGAACTTGGTAAAGCTCAAGCTATGGGTCAACTTCCAGGTGCATTCAAACTTATTGTTGATAAAAACACCAATAAAGTTCTTGGTGCTCACCTTGCTGGTGCTCACAGCTCTGACATTATCGCAGAAATCACAATGGCAATGAAAATGGGTGCTACTGTTGCTGACATCGCTCACACTATTCACTCTCACCCAACTCTTGCTGAAGGTGTATTTGAAGCTGCTCACAGAATGGCATAATCAAAAATTTTCTGCCAATATACTAAGCCCTCTTACGAGGGCTTTTTTATTTAAAGAGTATTTTCTTTTTTTTGAGAGGAGAACTTTTGAAAAAGTTCCCCTCTCAAACTCTCCCCTCAAAACTTTTTAATACAAAAGGTCTTTTATAAACAAAAGACCTTTTATTTTTTCTAAAAAACAACATATTATTAACTTATTTCTACTTAAAACAAAGTATAACATTACGATATAGGGTGTGTTTCTAAATAATTTGAAAACACACTAGTTACGCAAAATTAACTTACATAAACCGCTATCGCTATCCGTAAGGCTTATTCTTCGCTAACAGCTACCGCATAAACCCAAACAAATAGCAGTTACTTATGATTTATGAGAATAAAAG